>DPMX01000371.1:762-11837 GCA_003540955.1 Gammaproteobacteria bacterium | reverse complement strand
GAACGAGTTATCCCCAAAGCTGGAGAAAAGCGTGTTACAGCCGATCGTGAAATACTAAAAGCGGGGCTCGCCCGGGCCTCGATTTTGTCGAACGAGAAGTTCCGAGGGGTTCGCGTAGTTTTGGATGACAACCAGCTGACGGCGATCGCGCATAACCCAGAACAAGAAGAGGCCGAAGAAGAAATAGAAGTCGATTATTCAGGGGGTGAGCTCGAAATAGGTTTTAACGTCTCCTATCTACTAGACGTGCTAACGGTTCTGAAAAGCACCACAATACACATTGACTTTATAGATTCTAATAGTAGTTGCCTAATTCATGATCCGGAAGATGAAACGGCGCGGTACGTCGTAATGCCTATGCGGCTGTGAAATCGGCCAAAATGGAAGTGATGACATGCAGCTAACTGCATTGTCAGTTCAGCACGTTAGGCGAATCTGTGCTGCAGAAATATACCCGTCAAAAGAGGTAAATTTGATCAGCGGCCAAAATGGGAGCGGTAAAACAAGCTTTCTAGAAAGTATTCATTATCTGGCAACGGCGCGCTCCTTTCGGACGACCCGCACGTCGGACGTGATTTCTCATGGGCAAAACACGTTAGTTGTCAATGGAAAACTACAAGGTGGCGCTGGCCAAAATTATCGAGTGGGAATAGAGAAAACGCGTAAAACGACCCGCCTTAAGCTCAATGGGGAGATAGTGAGGGTTTCTTCTAAGATTGCTCGATTGGTTCCGGTGTTGACGTTTAATACCGAGTCGCATCTCATGTTAAACGGTGGTCCTGCAAACAGAAGAGCTTTGTTGGATCGGCTTTTGTTCCACGTGGAACCACGGTATCTCGAAGTACTTAAAGATTACTATAGAGCATTAAAACAGCGGAACACGCTATTACGGACGAAGGCTAGTCGCACTCAGGTGCGCTTGTGGGATACGCAGCTAGCGCCAATGGCGGCTGAGTTAGATGGTTGGCGAGGAGAGTGTATCTCCACAATCAACCGTTATCTAGAAGAATCGGAAGTTGCGGATATTTGTGGATCGTTGCGTTTGGAGTATCAACGCGGGTGGCCTCCGCATCAAGAATATGAAGAGTTATTGGCGACTACTTTTCCTAGAGATCGTGAGGTACGGTTAACGACAACTGGACCGCACCGGGCAGAACTTCGCATATTTGTCGATGATAAATTAGCAAAAACGATCGTATCGAGAGGCCAAGGGAAGCTTATAATAGCGGCTATTATTTGCGCACAGGCTCAATATTTAAGGGACAGTGGCCAAGAAGAACCGATTTTATTGATCGATGATCTTTCGTCAGAACTAGATCGCACGGGAAGAAACCTAGCAGCAAAAATGTTATTGAGTACAAAAGCACAAACATTTTTTACAGCAATTGATGCTTTGGATTTACCCGCCGAAGTGAGGGCTTCAGCCGCGTTGTTCCACGTGGAACACGGGAAAATGGGTCCTATGGCAATGGTTGGATGATGACCAGGAGCAGGTGATGTCAAAAGAAAAAAACTACGATTCATCAAATATTAAAGTATTGAAAGGGCTCGATGCGGTGCGCAAACGTCCCGGCATGTACATTGGTGATACCGACGATGGAACTGGACTACACCACATGGTTTTTGAGGTCGTGGATAACAGCGTCGATGAAGCTCTAGCAGGTCATTGTACTGAGATTGATGTAAACATCCGTGCTAATAATGAGGTGACGGTGGCCGATAATGGGCGCGGTATTCCAGTAGACATTCATGAGGAGGAGAATATATCTGCGGCCGAGGTAATCATGACAACTCTTCATGCTGGAGGAAAATTCGACGATGATTCTTACAAGGTGTCTGGAGGCCTACATGGTGTTGGTGTTTCTGTGGTAAATGCTTTGTCGAAAAAGTTGGTTTTGAATATTTACAGAGAAGGTCAGATGTGGCGCCAACAATATGAAATGGGCGTACCACAAGGTGACTTAACGGTCGTCGGGCAAACAAGCCGCAGTGGAACTGAAGTAACGTTTATCCCGAGCGAGGACGTTTTTCAAAATATCGAATTTCATTATGACATTTTAGCAAGCAGATTGCGTGAGTTATCGTTTTTAAATTCTGGTTTGCGTATCAATCTTATCGACGAAAGAACCCAAAAAACCGATGTCTTTGAGTACCAAGGGGGTATCGCCGCTTTTGTTAGCCACCTAAACAAGACGAAAACGCCATTACACGAAGGCGTCATTCATCTAGACGATGAGCGAGACGGTGTGGCCGTGGAGTTGGCGCTCCAATGGAACGATTCCTATCAGGAGAGTATTTTTTGCTATACGAACAATATCCCGCAAAAAGATGGGGGCACCCACTTGGCAGGATTCCGCTCTGCACTGACTCGCACGCTGAATACTTATATTGATAAGGAGGGTCTGGCGGCGAAAAATAAGGTGTCCATTTCCGGTGAAGACGTTCGGGAGGGACTAACGGGTGTTTTGTCAGTAAAGGCCCCCGATCCTAAATTTTCTTCGCAGACGAAAGATAAGCTTGTTTCTAGCGAAGTGAAAGGAGCCGTTGAATCCATCCTTTCAGAACACCTCAACGCATTTTTGTTAGAACGCCCTAAAGATGCCAAAGCTGTTATGGCTAAAATAATCGAGGCTGCTCGAGCGCGAGAAGCGGCGCGAAAAGCACGGGAGTTGACTAGGCGAAAAACCGCGCTCGATATAGCGGGTTTACCGGGGAAACTGGCCGATTGCCAAGAACGTGATCCAGCTAAATCCGAACTCTTTATTGTAGAGGGCGATTCCGCTGGGGGTTCTGCGAAACAAGGTCGGCGGCGGCGAGACCAGGCTGTACTACCATTAAAGGGTAAGATTCTAAACGTAGAAAAAGCGCGATTTGACAAAATGCTTTCTTCTACCGAAGTCGCGACTTTAATTACTGCGTTAGGCTGCGGGATTGGCGCAGACGAATATGACCCGGCGAAACTTAGATATCACCGAATCATCATTATGACAGACGCAGATGTCGATGGTTCACACATTCGGACTTTACTATTAACTTTTTTTTATCGCCAAATGCCAGAGTTAATCGAGCGCGGCCACGTCTACATCGCGCTACCGCCTTTATATAAAGTTAAAAAAGGGAAACAAGAAAGTTACCTAAAGGATGATCTAGAACTTGATCAATACGTTATGGAGCTGACTATTCAGGAGGCAGCGTTCGCAGATAATGGTGAACAACAAGACCCAGGACGGGTGAAGGAGCTCGCAGACCAGTATCTTGCGCTTAGCGCAACGACCGAACGCCTCGCACTAAGATACGATCCTATAATTTTACAAGCAATGCGCCGACAAGCGCATCTCACGCTTACTGACGAGGCGAGTTTAAACCAGTGGGCGGCTCAACTAGTCGGGCTACTTGTGAAACGTGGGGATAGTTCTATAGCGTTTAATAGTGAAGTAGCGTTTCAAGGACCTGATAATTGGCAGATATGCTTTACAATCGCTACCCACGGGCTAGAAACAGAACATCGGTTTGGGAATGAATTCTTCTCTTCGAACGAGTATCTGCGTCTGTCGACGATGGGAGAGATATTGGACTCACACCGAGAAGGCCTCGTGGTCATAAAGGGGGATAAAGAACATTCTGTTGACTCGTTGCGACAAGGGTTCGAATGGTTATTACAGGAATCCCGGCGCACCCTCCACGTGCAGCGCTACAAAGGGTTAGGCGAGATGAACCCAGAACAGCTTTGGACGACGACGATGGACGCGGATACGCGAAACCTTATGCAAGTTCAAATTGAAGATGCGGTGGCGGCTGACCAGATTTTTTCTACGTTGATGGGGGACCAGGTCGAGCCGAGACGGAATTTTATTGAACAGCATGCTTTATCGGTGACAAACCTTGATACTTGAGGCTTTTTAACTTGCCGAGTCCGCGGCTTCGATTCTCCGATATTAGGCGGGGGAAAAAGAATAAAGCTTATATATCAAACTGTTATATGTATGTAAGTACTCACTATTGGTGCGATGAATAAAATTCAACTCAGCAGACAATTCCTTACCAAATAGGAAGGGCCTCAAAAAGATTTTATGTAGAGCAATCGCCGACCGGTGGTGTTCGTAACCCGAAACGGTTCGAGAGGCTTTGAACTTGTGGTTAGAAGTTAGCCAGTTGTCACATTATACGCCATCGTCTAATGTTGACGTTTGGGTTTAAAAGTTCATTGTTAGAAACACTAAGTTTAGAGATAAATTTCAATCAGGGAGAACAACCGTATGACATCCGCGGTAGGTGTCCAGGCACGCACAGAAATTAAGAAAATAAGGGAGCCAAAGGTTTGGTCGTTAGGGGCTGTAGTTGCTTTGTTGGAGCAACCGATTAACGACCTATTGTTTAAAGCCCATTCCGTGCATCGGTTAAAATTTAATCCAAATGAGGTTCAACTTAGCACACTGCTTAATATAAAAACCGGGGGCTGCCCCGAAGATTGTGCTTATTGCCCCCAGAGTGCGCGCTACGATACGGGGGTAGAAACAGAAACGTTATTGGACGCTGAAACAGTTCTCCAGGCAGCTAAAAAGGCAAAAGCAAGCGGTGCGACTCGTTTTTGTATGGGTGCAGCATGGCGATCCCCAAAAGAGCGAGACCTCAACAAGGTTATCCCGCTCATAAAAGCTATAAAGGGCCTTGGGATGGAATCGTGTGTCACCTTAGGGATGTTGAGCCCTACCCAGGCGGAACGGCTGAAACGCGCAGGGCTCGATTATTATAATCACAACCTCGATACGTCACCGGATTACTATGGAGAAGTAATTACGACGAGAACTTACCAGGACCGGCTCGACACCCTAGGTCATGTCCGTGACGTTGGGATCAATGTTTGCTGCGGTGGCATTATCGGGATGGGTGAAACAAACGTAGATCGCGCGGAGCTCCTATTGAGCTTGGTAAATCTTCCAGAGCCGCCGGAAAGCGTTCCAATTAACGCATTGGTGAAGGTTCAGGGTACCCCGCTGGATAACGTCGCTGATATTGACCCGCTAGATATTGTTCGAATGGTAGCTACAGCGCGAATCATGATGCCAAATTCTTACGTTAGGCTTTCTGCCGGGCGTGAAGAGATGACTGAAGAGGCCCAAGCCCTATGCTTCTTTGCCGGCGCGAATTCTATCTTTTATGGAGAACAACTTTTAACGACGCCCAACCCCCTCGCTGATCGTGACCGCGCTTTGTTTGCTAAGCTCGGATTAAAAGCCAGCGCCTCGTAGATCGAGGAAATGAGCAGTGCGTTCGACGAGCGCCTCAAGGGGATAGTAGACCGCAATCGGCGTCAAGGTCGTATGCGTGATCTCGAGCCGCTAGAATCGAGTCAGGGCAGCTATATAAAAATAGGGCAACAGCGCCTATTAAATTTCTCAAGCAATGACTACCTTGGGTTAAGCACGCACCCAGATTTGCGGGCTGCTTCTGTCGATGCAGTAGGACAGTTTGGGGTTGGCAGTGGCGGGTCACCGCTGTTATCAGGTCGTAGTCGTGTGCATGACGAGCTCGAGCGACGGGTAGCGAAATTTATGGGGCGCGAACGCGCATTATTGTTTTCCTCAGGGTACCTCGCGAATATTGGCGTAGTCTCCGCGCTTGTGCGGCGTAAAGATCACATTTTCCACGACCGCCTGAATCACGCGTCATTAATCGACGCAGTAGCGCTTAGCCGCGCAAAAAATACCCGATACCCACATTTAGATCTTGATTCATTAAAAAAAACGCTTGAACAGGATGGTTCCCCGGCGAGATGGATCATCACCGATACTATCTTCAGCATGGATGGCGACGCCGCCCCCCTACGAGACCTCGCGGTCTTGGCGAAAGAGTATGGCGGGGTTCTTATCGGTGACGACGCGCACGGTTTTGGTATTAAGGGCGGCGGGCGAGGGTCTGCGTCGGCGCTTGGTCTCAGCCAGATTGATATGGCCGTGCAAATCGTTACCTTTGGTAAGGCATTAGGCACAGCGGGTGCGGCGGTTGTCGGCAGCGAAGCCCTGATAGAGTCCTTAATACAATCTAGTCGGACATTCACCTATGATACGGCACCCCCACCAATGATTGCTGCGGCGACGATTGCGGCGCTGGATATTTTGAGTGAAGACACGTCCTTATTGCAGAAATTGGAGAGCAACATCGCGCACTTCAAAAAAACAGCTATGAAGTTGCCTCTACTACCTTCCACGTCGCCTATTCAGCCGGTTATGATCGGCGCAGATAGTGACGCGCTTGCAATTTCTGCAGACCTACGTGCGGCTGGGATTTATGCGAGGGCGATTCGACCACCGACAGTACCCCCGGGGACCGCGCGGCTGCGCATTTGTATTAGCGCTAGCCATGCTAAAGAGGATATAGACCAACTCGTCAACAGCTTGGGGCGATCGTTCGTGAAGCATGGGAAATGTTAAAAGAAGCCAACAGTTCGATAGATAAAAAGCGGGCGCGCGCATCCTTCGACAGGGCGGTCGCGACTTATGATGAACACGCTGCCTTACAGCGGATGGTTGTCGATAATATGGTCGAGAGCCTTGAAGTAATTCGCGTCGCGCCAAAAATTATTTTGGATGTGGGTGCTGGAACGGGATATTGTGCGAGCTCGCTAGAAAAGCTGTATCCGCGAGCGCGAGTTGTCCTACTCGATCTTTCCCCATCAATGCTCACATATGCGAGTTCTAAAGATACCCGCTGGCGTTCACATCGGAGTTACCTATGTGGAGATGCTGAATCTTTACCGATAGCGGATCGTTCGGTCGACTTTTTGTTTTCTAGCCTTACGTTCCAATGGTGCAGCGATCTTGATGGAGTTTTCTCAGAATGCCGCCGCGTATTAAAACCGGAAGGCCTGTTAATATTTTCGAGCCTTGGTCCAGATACACTACACGAACTACGCGAAGCGTGGTCCGCTGTCGACTTGTCGCCACACGTCAATCAATTTATTGACATGCATGACGTTGGCGATGCGATGATAAGGGCAGGGTTCGCCAGCCCGATCTTGGAGTGTGAGAGAACCATTCTTAAGTATGGCGATGTGTTTGGAGTGATGGAGGACCTACGCGGGATCGGCGCCGTAAACGCGTTGCGCGAAAGACGGCGTGGATTATTTACGCCCAGTAAAATTAAACAGATGTCAGAACACTACGAAAAGCGGCGGCAAAACGATAAACTCCCTGCAACTTATGAAGTTGTATACGGTCACGCTTGGTGCCCAAGCCGGGACGATAGGGCCCAGGATGGTAGTACAGTTGCAACCTTCCCGTTAAAAGAGATTAAGCGCAGAGAATGATCACAGAAGCTTTTATTGCAGGGACGGACACAGAGGTTGGAAAAACCGTAATTACCTGCGCATTGCTACAGATCTTGATCGAGGCGGGCCACAAGGCAGTTGGAATGAAGCCGGTGGCGACTGGGGCGGAGCTCACCAAAAATGGACTGCGTAACGAGGATGCCATCCAATTAATAGAAAATTCAATACCAAAACTTGGTTATAACGTTATCAATCCGTGTGTTTACGTAGAGCCTACTTCACCGAATATAGCTGCGTCTCGGATGGATGCAGAGGTCGATTTATCTTCCATAGACTCGGCTTATGAAGAATGCCGTGCTGTTGCAGATATTGTGCTTGTAGAAGGCATTGGCGGTTGGCGAGTTCCGTTGAGTGACTCGATCCAAACTGTCGATCTAGTGCGGCACTTAAAATTACCAGTCATCCTCGTATGTGGAATCCGGTTAGGTTGTATTAGCCATGGCCTGCTGAGCGCCGAATCGATTCTGGGAGACCGCGTTAATTTTCTAGGTTGGGTAGCGAACATCATTGACCCGGGGTATGCTTACCAAACTGACTCCATTGATGTCCTGAGGGAACGTATTCCTGCTCCATTGCTCGGCGTGACCGACCGACATAGTCCGATAGATAACGATGCCATCAAGGAGGGTTTGACACATGGGGTGAGCCGGCTTTGGCCGTGAGCGACACCAGTAGAGATTTTAGTTGACCCTACTAGAGTGGCACAAAACATAGTGTATAATCTCCATACCCCGATTATGGTGACGATGGTCTAACTAGAAATTAACCGAGTTCATCCCCTTGGTGAATTGGCGCGATCTAGTAGGCACCATGGTAAACCGCTTTCGGGCGGGACTACATAATTTCCTCCCACAAGATAATCAACCGATGAGCGACGTTTCCGTACCTGCCCGAATAATACCAACCTGGCGCGAATATCTGGAATTGTGCAAGCCTAGGGTCGTGTCGCTGATCGTATTTACCGCAATTGTCGGTATGCTTCTATCCACACCAGGAGCTGTTCCCTTCGATATCTTTATTTTTGGTACGCTTGGTATAGCCCTGGCTGCTGGTTCAGCAGCGGCGATAAATCACGTTGCGGAACATCGAATCGATGCGCTGATGGCCCGCACTCAGGATCGACCACTACCCCAAGGAGATCTGAGCCGCACGCACGCCCTAGTATTTTCACTACTCATCGGCACTTTGGCGATGTATCTATTGGTAGCCTTTGTTAACGTGCTGACTGCGATTCTCACCTTTGCCTCGCTTATCGGTTATGCAGTTGTCTACACGATGTATCTAAAGCACGCGACTCCGCAAAATATCGTCATCGGCGGTGCCGCTGGCGCGGCGCCACCCGTATTGGGGTGGACGGCTGTAACCGGAAGCGTTGATCCTAACTCACTATTGCTTTTTCTCATCATCTTCGCTTGGACGCCGCCGCACTTTTGGGCTCTTGCGATCTATCGCCGAGAGGAATACGCAAAAGCGTCGGTTCCAATGTTGCCAATTACTCACGGCGTCGACTATACCCGCGTGCAGATTTTGCTCTACACCATAGTCTTAACGGTAGTTACGATTTTACCTTTCGCTACCTATATGTGCGGTCCAGTTTATCTGACGGCTGCGTTACTGCTTGATGGTGGCTTTCTATACTATGCCATTCGCATGCTGATAGATCATCGGGACGATCTGGCTAAACGTGCGTTTAGTTATTCGATAGTCTATTTAATGTTATTGTTCTTGGCTCTTTTCCTAGATCATTATTTTCCCTCGTTCAGTCGCTTTATTTAACCATCAGATTGTTTGTAGTGATCGTTTTCGGCAACTCGTATGATCAAGGATTGCCGAGATGGCTTTGGTTATGGTTTCCGCCATTGCTACTCTTAGTTATTGTGCCGCTAAAAATTTTGGCACCAACTTTTTACAAAGTGTGGATAGATGGGGAGCTTGGGCTAATAGAGTTAGCGACCCCTGGGGTGGCGATTGCGGGCGTGATAGTCGGCTTCCTTTTGCTCCGACGCCCGTCGCTGTTACCCACCCGGCGGATCCGCACCTGGGTTTTAATGGTATCTCTTGGTTGTGTCTATTTTGCTGGCGAAGAACTTTCTTGGGGACAACATCTGTTTGGATGGAGTACTCCAGCATATCTTGAAGAGGTAAACGATCAAGAAGAAACCAACCTGCACAATATTAGTAGTTGGTTCGACCAAAAACCAAGAATGCTACTGGAACTTTGGGTCCTTATTGGAGGTGTGGTGTGGCCGCTGTTACATCGGCCGGGGGCAACAACTGTAGGAAGCGATAGTTACTGGTTTTGGCCGACGATAGAGGCGCTACCAAGCGCGGCACTCGCTATCCTAATCAGATTGCCAGAACGCTTAAAATCTCTTTTCGATATCGAACAATTGCCGCTAGAGTTGCGTTTTAGCGAGCCGCAAGAATACTACTTCGCACTTTTTCTCTTTATCTATTTAGCTTCTATACTTAGGCGCGCGTCGCGAACCCACTGATATAGCTTTTACGGTTCGTTAGACAATTGCAACGTGCCGGACATCGCATTGCGAATCGAAACGAAAGCATTCTTCTCGATTTGCCGAATTCGTTCGGCGGAAATGTCATACTTTTTGGCCAGTTCTTTGAGTGTTTTTTTTGGCGCAGCCAACCAACGCTGGGTCACAATATCCCGACTACGTTCATCAAGTTGTTTGAGCGCCGTTAAAAGTTGATCCTTATTTGTCTGATCCGTTTCAAGTGATTCTAGTTGTTGTGATGGCTCAAAACGCATATCCGAATAATATGCAGCTGGCGGGGTTTGGTCGTCGTCATCTGCGGGGTTCGAATCGAACGCAGTGTCGTGTGCGCTAAGTCGTTCCTCCATCAGCAACACGTCTTTCGGGGCGACCTTGAGATCCTTCGCAACGGCAATAACCTCTTCGTTATTTAGCCACCCAAGTCGCTTTTTTGAGCTGCGAAGGTTAAAAAACAATTTCCGTTGTGATTTGGTTGTGGCGACTTTGACGATGCGCCAGTTGCGTAAGATGTACTCATGCATTTCTGCTCGAACCCAATGTACGGCAAAAGAGACCAAACGCACTCCGATGGTCGGATCGAATCGCTTCACGGCCTTCATGAGCCCGATATTCCCTTCTTGTATTAAGTCCCCTAACTGGAGTCCGTAACCGGAATAGCCTCGAGCAACTCGGACGACAAACCTTAAGTGGGATAACACCAATTGACGCGCAGCATCAATGTCTCCGGTTTCACGGAATGAGGTTGCCAGGGCTTTTTCCTTTTCGACGCTCAATATCGGCACGGAATTCACGGCTGTTACATAAGCCTCAAGTGATCCGGTGGGGAGTGGCATCTGAACGTCCAGCGCAGTACTCATTTCCTTTTTATTCCTAATATTATCGAGTCCGCACGCATTTTAGCACTCCTAGAATAAGAGTGCTAACAAACTGAAGATTCCCATCCTTTAGTCTAGAACAACTAGCGCCGAATTTAGGTTCTCTCGCAAACCAAGCCCCAACTAGAGCTGACGCGTCATTTGACATCAGAGCTGCGCAGAATAAAAAGCTTTAAAAATCAATGGATTGTGAGTTACTTATTTATGGGCCACGATTAGCCCGGAGGGGCCAAATACGCAATAAGCTTCCGCTTGCTTTGGCCCGGCGGTTATTCTGCCGAACAAGTTCTGGGATGCCTCGTTGTAGAAAAAGGCCTTCTGGCAAATGAAACCCTTTTTTAAATGCACCCCCCCCCC
>DPMX01000371.1:0-433 GCA_003540955.1 Gammaproteobacteria bacterium | reverse complement strand
CATACGTTCCGTATTCTTGATCAAACTGGATTATCGAGAGGTTTTTTTGTAGTAAGTGGAGTATCGACTAAAACAGCTTCCGCGAACTCGCGTGCATCGAAGGGCTGTAAATCATCGTAAGCCTCGCCGACCCCAATAAAACGGATTGGTACGCCAAGGTTAGCTGCTAAAGCGAACAAAATTCCGCCTTTAGCTGTGCCGTCTAGTTTGGTTAACGTAATCGAATCCAATTTAATTTTGTCATTAAACAACCTCGCCTGGGTGAGGGCATTTTGACCCATGGTCGCATCTACAATCAGCATCGTTTCATGAGGAGCGGCGACATCGAATTTTTTTATAACGCGTTTAACTTTCTCTAGCTCGGCCATTAAGTTTGTTTGAGTATGTAATCGACCCGCAGTATCGGCTATAAGCACGTCCACCGCACGTGCAG
>DPMX01000334.1:1072-6215 GCA_003540955.1 Gammaproteobacteria bacterium | reverse complement strand
CAATCGGAAGCGTTTGAGATCATGGCCTAACGGTTTTCCCAGCACCATGTCAGCCATCAATCGCCCAGCCCCAGGCCCAATGCCGAAACCATGCCCACTGAAACCTGTGGCGACAAATAGGCCCGGTAATCCCTCTACTCTATCCATCACGGGGACGATATCGGGGGTCGCATCAATCATTCCGGCCCATGCTTGCTCGAGTGGAATATCCGCCAAGGATGGCAGCTGCCGCTTAAGCTGGTTTCGAATCTCACTAATCGCAACCTGTGAAGGATCCGGGTTCAATACACGCGTTGTTTCAAATGGCGAGATGTCACTACCTGACCAACTTCTGGTTGCGCGTAGACGAGCGACTAACCCATCACCGATACGGAGTGACATATCTTTACGTGAACGGACGATACTTGGAAAAAATGCAGGTAGGTAGCGAAAGCTATCGCGACCAAGGAAGTGCTCGAAATTCCCGCTGGCTGCAAGCGTGTAACCGCCATCAGCGCGACGGCGAAAGGCGAGACCGGTGCTCGCCGCATTTCCCTGAAAAATGTCGGGCGCCTCGGTCGTCCGTGCCACTGTCGCGCGAACTGTTAATTGCGGGAAATCGTACCCCAGGTTACGGCAAAATGACGAACTCCAGGCACCTCCAGCACACACGACGTTGTTGCATCTTACAACCCCACGCTCGGTTACGACACCATCCACTTCACCCGCCGCAGTTTCCACCGTACGCACCGCACAATTTTCGGTTATCGCTACCCCTTTTTTTCGCAACGACCTCGCGATCGCCGGCACTGCGACAAACGGTTCTGCACGTGCATCACTAGAAGTGAAGCTTGCCCCCACCCACTTGGATGAACTCTCAGTAATGATCTCTGCAAGCTCCCTTGCCCCTAACATACGCGTATCAAGGTCATAATCGCGCGCGATCGCTATCCATCGCTCACGCTCAGCGAGTTCGGTGTCAGTTTCCGCCAGATATGCAACGCCGTGCTGAGCAAAACCGATATCCTCATCTAGTCCTGCCGCGATCGATTTCCAATGCTCAATACTCTCGATAACAATGGGTAACTCTGCCTGATCGCGACCGTGCTTACGTATCCAGCCCCAGTTACGGCTGGATTGTTCTCCAGCAACGCGGCCTTTCTCGCAGATCACGACCGAAACGCCCTGCTGAGCTAGGAACCAAGCAGTGGATACACCAATCACCCCAGCACCAACGATGACTACGTCAACTGCACTAGGTAATGGATCGGCGAAAGTTATAGGCGAGCGTTCACTTAACATTTACCCCAAAATCCACTCTATTCTATGGCACCCAACAATTTTAGGCTTGCAGTATCGCCAACTTTGCCACCTATTGTCTACGTGCAGTAAGTTAGTTTTACTTGGCGGAAAATTCTTTGGCGTCCATACTTTACCTCTGGACATAATCGATTTTGGAGGGCTCTTGACTCGCGACGAGCAACTACGACTTGGTGCGTTCATGCGACCGGTTAGTATTCATACCGCAGCGTGGCGTTATCCGGGTTCGTTTGCCGACGCTAACTTTAATTTCGGCCACTACCAAAGATTTATTGCGACTCTAGAGCGCGGACGTTTTGACGCTTTTTTCATGGCTGATCATCTCGCCGTAATGAATATGCCGATAGAGGCTCTAAAACGCAGTGCTACCGTTTCATCCTTCGATCCGCTAACGTTATTACCCGCTCTAGCAGTTACTACCAAACACATTGGTCTCGTCGCAACCGCATCAACGACCTATAACGAACCGTATCACGTCGCTCGTAAATTTGCTTCGCTTGATCATATAAGCGGCGGGCGTGCCGGTTGGAATGTTGTAACGTCGACTAACCCGGACGAAGCTTTAAACTTTGGCTTTGAACAACATATGGATCACGACGAGCGCTATGTCAGGGCCCGTGAGTTCTTCGACGTGGTCACTGGCCTTTGGGACAGTTGGGGAGACGATGCATTCACTCGCGATCAGGCTACGGGAATGTATTTCGACCCAAACAAACTTCGCCTGCTAAATCATAAAGGGCCACATCTTAGTGTCCGTGGACCACTAAACATTGCGCGGCCGATTCAAGGCTGGCCCGTAATTGTGCAGGCTGGTGCATCCGAAGCCGGTCGGCAGTTAGCCGCCGAGACCGCCGAACTTGTATTTGGCGGCGCCAATAACCTCAATGACGCAAAAACCTATTATGCGGACGTGCGAAGTCGTATGCGTCAGTATGGGCGCGAGGATACCGCACTCAAGATCCTACCGGGCGCATTCGTCGTCGTAGGGGATTCTATTTCCGAGGCAAAAGCCAAAAAAGCTCGGCTCGATAGCCTGGTCCACCCCGACAGCGGTATTGCAACCCTATCAGTGCTACTCGGAACAGATGTGTCAAATTTCAACCTCGACGGACCATTGCCAGCGATCGCCGAAAGCAACGCCAGTAGAAGCGGTAGACAAAAATTAATCAACATGGCGAAACGCGACGATCTCACTATCCGCCAACTAGCCCAGTATGTCGGCAGCAGTTTCAGCACGCTCGAAATCGTTGGAACAGCGTTAACGATTGCTGACAAAATGGAGGAGTGGTTTGAATCCTGGGGCTGCGACGGTTTCAACATCATGTTTCCCTATTTGCCACAAGGACTCGATGATTTTGTCGATAAAGTCATTCCCGAACTACAACGGCGCGGATTGTTTCGCACTGAGTATGAAGGTGGCACTTTGCGAGAGAATCTTGGCTTGAAGCGACCCGCTGACAAATTTTAAGAATAAGGCTAGCATTATATCTAAAATACAACTGAGGTTGAGATATGTCCCAAGCACAGCTTGATCAAATTATTAGCGATATCTCTAGGACATTTGGGGCATGGGATGACGACACGCCCCTGGACGTGATGCGAAAAGGCTGGGACGGTCTATTCTCGGAGGTAGAGTACACAGTAGGGGCCGTGTCGGAACCGGTAGACGCCGGTGGCGTTGCCGCGGAGTGGATAACGGCACCGGATGCCAGATCCGATCGTGTGATCGTGTATCTGCACGGCGGTGGCTATATCATGGGCTCGGTCAATTCACACCGCGACATGTGCGAACGGTTTTCGCGTGAAGCTCAAGCGCGCGTACTCGCGCTCGATTACCGATTAGCCCCCGAAAACCCTTTCCCCGCAGCCCTGGAAGATTCAATCGCAGCATATCGATGGCTGCTCCAAGAAGGCATTCAACCACAGAACATTGCAATAGGAGGCGACTCAGCTGGAGGAGGACTAACCTTTTCCACCCTCGTATCGCTTCGAGACGCCGGCGATCCACTCCCTGCCTGCGCGACTCCACTCTCGCCCTGGGTAGAGTTCGAAGGTACCGGCGACTCCATCACTTCTCGTGCCGAAATTGACCCCATGGTTCGCCAGGACCTCGACCTTAAAATGGCACTGGCCTACCTTGCTGGCGCCGATCTCCGACATCCGTTGGCAGCTCCGATATACTCCGAGCTAGATGGTTTGCCGCCCTTACTCATCCAAGTCGGTGAGCGGGAAATCTTGTTTGACGACTCTTCACGCATGGCCGACAAGGCTATCCAAGCCGGGGTCGACGTGACATTACGTGAATGGAAAGGTCAAATCCACGTGTGGCAGATTTTCGCCAGTCGGCTTGATGAAGGCCAGGCGGCCATTGAAGAACTCGGATCCTTCGTGCGAGAGCACACCGAGTAGACTCACTCGGAAATATTGATAGGAAATTTATCTGTAGTAACTCAGTTCTAGAGGATTCGCTCTGCACACGTAAACCATTACCCAGATTAGTTGTCCAAAGCAATCATCACTTGATTAGTAACTCGTAATCTAAATTTCGCGGTACAATTGGATTGGTTTAACGAGACCGACAGCCTTTAAATTGCGTCTAGCGATTTTAGTGTCTTTATGTGCCAGCCCGGCAAGGACATCCTAGACCGAAAACGCGGGCATAACATCACTTTGCATAAACGCTACAGATTGCATCGATACCGAGAGCGGGAGGTCACCAAAAGCAAGGCGGCAGAGTAAATAATTCACCCCAGCCTCTTCGATTTGCTGCTCAAGTAACTCGCGCACTATTGACGCCGTGCCAACGATACAATGCCCTTCGCTCTTTGCTTGATCAAATGTTTCAGGAAAACTTACTGGTATCTCGATATTATGGATGCGCCAAAGGTGTAATAGGCTAGTCCACCATTTCTCATATGCCGGTGCTGCCCATTTGATTGCCTCTTTTTCAGTCCTAGCGATTACGATATGTCGGCTCATTCCGATGAATGGAAATGGTTCTTGAGCGAACTTGCTTTCAGCCCATTCGGCCTTAAAGCGATCAGTTGTAACCCGCACTACTTTCGCGACCCCATTCGTTATGATGTTCATTTTGTTGGCAACCGCGGGTATAACCCGATCGGGCTGTCCAATCCCATACCATAATGGCGGATATGGCCGTTGATACGGTCTAAGTTCGAGGGGAACATCTTTGAAGGAGAAATATTTACCAGAGTAATTAAGCCGTTCAGACACCAACCCCTGTAGAACAATGCTAATCACTTCTTCGTATTTTTCTCTCGAGTCGTCACCGACACCGTAGAAACCCATCTCGATTGGTGACACACCGCGACCAACACCAACCTCCAACCGACCACTACTGAGTTGATCGAGCATACAAATTTCTTCGATGGCGCGTAGAGGGTGGTAAATACTAAGAGTGTATACCATGGGACCAAAACGTAATGTTTCCGTACGCTCCGAGACAGCAGCAAGAAATACGCTCGGCGCGGAACCAATTCCAAGCGGCGTACCGTGATGTTCAGCCAGATGATAAGCATAGAATCCAGCACGGTCGTAGGCTTCAACAAGTGTCAACCGATCACGAAATTGTTGCGCCAATTCCAAACCACTGCGATCTAAGTGATCAAATACACCAAATTTCATGCGCGAGCTCTCCAATTCTAGGGAATAGATACCTCGTCACTTTTTAATTGGTTTTTGGGAACGCGTATTGCGCCGTTTCTCGCACACCACCTGCAGGCCAGCGCTGAGTGACCGTCTTACGCCGTGTGTAAAAACGCACACTGTCCGGACCATAGGCATAAAGATCACCGAACAAAGATCTCTTCCACCCACCAAAACT
>DPMX01000334.1:0-777 GCA_003540955.1 Gammaproteobacteria bacterium | reverse complement strand
AGATCTCTTCCACCCACCAAAACTGTGCGATGAAACCGGTACCGGCAAGGCCACATTAACTCCAACCATCCCGACTTTAATATTATCGGTGAAGTAGCGTGCCGCCTCACCATCGCGAGTAAAGATGCAGGTTCCGTTTCCGAATTCATGAGCGTCAATCAAATCCATCGCTTCTTCTTGAGACCCTACACGAAGCACACATAAAACCGGGCCGAAAATCTCCTCATTGTAGACCCGCATCGATGATCTAACTTGGTCGAACAAGCATGCACCCAAAAAATATCCCCTTTCGCGTCCGGCTACCTGTAGTCCACGCCCGTCAGCCACAAGCTCAGCACCTTCTTCAACCCCAAGATCAACGTATGCTCTAACTTTCTGGAGTTGCTCCTCGGTTACGAGTGGCCCCATATCATTTGTGTTATCGGTGCCGTCGCCAACCCTCAATGCACCGATCTGCTCCTGCAGCTTTCCAACGACTGCGTCAGCGATATCGTCCCCAACGCAGACAACAGCGGAAATCGCCATACAACGTTCGCCGCAAGATCCATAGGCCGCGCCCATTATCGCGCTCACTGCATTATCAATATCGGCATCAGGCATGACAACCGCGTGATTCTTAGCACCACCTAAAGCCTGTACACGTTTCCCGTTGAGTGTACCGGTTTGGTACACGTACTCCGCTATTGGCGTGGAGCCAACGAAACTCAGTGCAACTACTTCAGGATTATGTAATAAGGCGTCAACGGCTTCTTTGTCGCCGTTAACCACGTTAAAAAC
>DPMX01000145.1:1336-17110 GCA_003540955.1 Gammaproteobacteria bacterium | reverse complement strand
GACCAAATTCGCAACGCGCTGGCGCCAGATGGCGCGACTGGCGGGGAGTGGAGGAGCTACAATAAATCGCTGAGTGGTCAGCGCTACTCGTTGTTAGGACAGATCAACACGAATAACGTCGACTCTTTGGCAGAAGTTTGCAAAACTCGCCTTGCTGACCAAGGCTCCTTTCAAGCGGGACTATTGGTTATCGATGGCGTTATGTACGCTACGACTGCGACTGACACCGTTGCGTTGAACCCTGTCAACTGCGAGATTATTTGGCGTCATCGCTATGACCGCGAGGAACCCTCTCCATTGAGCGTAAACCGCGGTGTTGCGTATTATGGTGGGCGTCTCTTTCGCGGATCAGACGACGGTCGCGTGTATGCTCTCGATGCGCGAACCGGCACAGAATTGTGGACAAACATCGTCGGTGAGGCTGCACTCGGTGAAATGGTCTCGGGCGCGCCACTTGCGTGGAACGGTATTGTTATCGTCGGGACTGCCGTTTCGGAATTCGGTGTGAGGGGGCGGGTAATTGCATACGACGCGATGTCGGGTCGCGAACTTTGGAATTTCGATACGGTTCCGCGGCCGGGGGAACCCGGATCAGAAACATGGCGCAATACCGTGTGGAACGATGCTGGTGGCGGCGGCGGCGGTACGTGGTCTCATTTCGCGCTTGATCCATCCAGCGGGGAGTTGTTTATACCTGTTGGCAATCCGATCCCAGACTTCGTGCCGGCGGAACGTTTAGGCGATAACCTCTACACCAACTGTGTGCTCGTATTGGATGTCTATACCGGCGAGCTCAAGTGGTGGTATCAGCTTGCTCCAAATGACGGACTCGATCACGATCTAGCGGCCGCGCCGATGCTGTATCGCAACAGCCAAGGAGTGCAAATGGTCGCTGCAGGCGGTAAGGATGGTTACCTCCATATTATTGATAGGAAGACGCGTAAGCTTATAGCAAAAACAGCAGTGACAACGGTCGATGAACCAGTGCCGGTACCGACCCCCGAAGGTCTTGATGTTTGTCCTGGTGTCGCCGGTGGCGTTGAGTGGAATGGGCCGGCATTCGATCCAAAACTAAACCGAATATTCATTGGGTCTCTCGACTATTGTTCACGTTTCATCGCTGAACCTGGTACTAAGCCTGATCCAGGCGGCCCAAATTACGGCGGTTCTTGGACAGGCATCGATACGCCCAAAGGCTGGCTCTATGCTCTTGACGCCGATACAGGCAAAGTGGCGTGGCGCTTTCATGCGGGTAACGGGGTGCTCGGCGGCACTACGGCGACCGCGGGGGGCATCGTTATGAGTGGTGATAATGACGGCAAGTTTTTTGTTTTCAATAGTGCGAGTGGTGAAATCCTTAAAACCGTTGATACTGGTGGGTCCTTATCTGGCGGTGTCATCACCTATAATATCGGTGGAAAGCAATACATCGCGGTGACTTCAGGCAACCATTCGCGCACTTTGTTCGGCGCCTCGGGTCGCCCGAGTGTAATCATCATGGCGTTACCCGATTCTGTACTAGCAGCCGAAGCGGCGAGTAATGAGTTTGATTCTGTCAAAGGTCGCGAATTGTATTTCGGGTACTGCGGATCATGCCATGGCGCTGAAGGTGATAGTTGGGCCGGAGTTGACCTTAAAGGCTTGAAGCAGAAGATGGATTTCGATTCGCTGGTTGAGTTCATCAAAAACCCGCGCTCCCCGATGCCGAAAACCTTTGCGACACCGCCGAATGCAGTGGAGGAACAGAGCATTCGTGAAATCGCGAGCTTCATTATGCAATGGCGTTAGCTCGCTTTCGGGTGACGCAAATTATGCTGCCACAAAAGATTTGGGTCGGGGTGGGTATGAAACAGCTATAAAAATTTATTAAACAGATCGGCTCGAAGAGAACGATAAAGGCTGCATCAAATGGTGAGTATTTTGCTTCGACACGTGTCGATGCCTTGGAGTTGCTCAGTCAAATGATCTGAGACTCTTCACAAATGATCGACAGGCAACGATCTAAATCGGCGAATTTAAGTTCGTCAGGACGAATGACTTCCAAGTAGCGGGGTTCATTGAATGCTGTGTTGAGCGACTCAACAGAGTCAAACCAAAGTTCCGCGAGACCATCGTATCCAGATCCTTGGGCAATTGGCACATCCGTACTTTTGAGGTGCGATTGGACATATTTGCGGACGTGACGTGAAAATTCGGTAACGCTTTTTAATAGAGGCGCATGCTTTTCTCGCCAATAACTGTCGAACTCCTCGAATGTTAAATCGGCTTTACGAACGACGAATATGGTAATTTTAATCATAGCTATTGATCCTCTCATGGTCCAACGACACGCATAATTTATCTTTTATTAATCCCCTAAGGGAATGCTAAACATTGCACCACTATTTAAAATTTCTCTAGCCAAGGGCGTAATTCAACCTCCGACGTCCAGGAGCTGCGATGTTGTCTATGGACGTCGAGATACGTTTGGGCGATAGCGTCTGGATCGAGTTGCTCATCATCCGAACTTCCGCTTTGGTTTTTAATGCCGCCGTCGATCACGAAATGCGCAACGTGAATGCCCTGCGGAGCAAGTTCCCGCGCTGAAGATTGGGCTAACCCGCGTAAGCCAAATTTACCCATCGCGAAAGAAGAAGAGTTGGCAAACCCTTTGACGCTCGCGGATGCGCCTGTCAGCAATAGACTCCCGGTCCCGCGTCGCAGCATGCGCTTGGATGCTTCTTGGATCACTAGAAAACCACCGTAACACGTTACCAATAGCGCATCGCGTACCGCCTCCGCGTCTATCTCGCTGACTGGGCCGCGGACTCTAGCGCTAGGGTTGTAGACAACGATATTCGGGTTGCCGATCTCTTTGTCGGCAATTGTGAACATCTTCTGCACGGATGCTGGATCGGACGCATCGCATGCGGCTGTAATTGCCGAAGTTTCGACGGCCAACGTTTCGAGCTTTCCAACGTCTCGTGCCGCGAGCATGACGCGCATGCCGTTTGCGTGAAATAACCGAGCCAATGATGCACTCAGACCATTACCGACACCTACAATTAATGCGAACTCACCCATGTTTACTCCAAAAATTCTGTAATTACGAAAAGACGTAATAGCCCTATCCTATCGTACTTGCGGTTGGCAATAGTAATCCCGTGATTTTATACTGTTGGTGCCAGCAAGATTGGTTCATTTCACAGCGCAAAAGTAATTTTCGTAGATTCCCGCAAAAAGGTTTTAACGCATAATCGTCGAAATTTTCGGCGTTCATTATTATATTAACTACAGTTATAGTCGCCTGAATGGAAGATCCTATTACCTTATTATCAGGAGTAAAAATTGAAAAAACTATTTGTTGCGCTATTAATGCTTTTTTTACCCGTTTTGATGTTCAGTGTGGAAGCTGAGGAGAAAGCCTCAGGAGGTGTTGTCGAGTTCGTAGAAAGTTATATAGCAGAATTTAATCAAAGGAAACTACTTAACAAGTTTTTTCACTACCCTCACGTTTGGCTGGTCGGCTCCGATGCTACGCCTACTACTGTAACGGATGTAGAAGAACCAATCGTCGACTACGAAAAACTAACAGAAATGGGCTGGCATCATTCAAACATCAATGAGTTAAAAGTGATCTACGAATCAGAGGACAGAGCGTTTGTAACGCTAGATTTTTCTAGAATTAATGCGCTGGAGGAGGAGATACTGCGGTCCACCGCCTTGTACACGATTACAAAACTTGATGGAGCCTGGGGCTTTGCCATAATGGCAAGTGTGTCTCCCTTCATTATGAGGCGACTCGAGTAGAAAATTTCTCGGGAAGATTAGTCGCAATACGTTGTATTCGAGCGCCCATCAGTGACCCAGAACTACCCTAGGGCGGTCCAATCTCAAAGCAATAGCGTAGCGTCGATCGGATAAAAAGTGGTTGCGGCGTTGATCAACGACTTAGCAGTAAGTTCTGGCACGCCATAGACTTCCGCACGAAGCGCGAAGTCGATTTTAATTTTCTCTATAACGCGATCAAAATCACCGTCACCGGACAAAAGGACTATCGTATCGGCGGTCTTTGCGGCATCGATTATGTCAAGTGTAATGCCAACATCCCAATCACCTTTAGACGATCCATCGGCCCGTTGAATATATGGCTTTAGTTTTACCTCGAAGCCGATGTGTCGTAGCGCATTCTGGAAATTAAGTTGTTTTTCATCTCCCCGGTGAATCGCGTAGGCGAGTGCTAGATCTATGTGGCCTCTTTCGCTGATGTGCTCCCATAATTTCCGGTAATTGAACTGGCGCCCAAACACCTGACGGGTGGTGTAGTAGATATTTTGCACATCCGCAAATATTGCAATATTATTCGCCGCCTTCATTTGTGTTCCTGGGAACTAGGGTGCCTTGTATGCGAGTTTGAAATCCTTCTATCTTCGATCGATCCATTAACACTCTCTTCTGTTTTACTTTTACTTACTCACACGCGAGGCCCTATGTTTCCTCATGAATCTTTCTATTGTTCAATATATGCCGTCGCTTTAATCTCGAACTCGAGTCCAGGCGTAGACAGACTACTCACTCCAACACCGGTCCAAGTTGGATATCGATTCTTAAAATAGCGATCTTTTACTTTAACAACCAATGCGAGGTCCCGCATATCAGTATGATAGGTTACGATTTCTACCACATCGTCAAAGTCAGCAGATGCTTCTTCGAGAACCAACTTCAAGTTTTCAAATGCTTGCACCAGCTGCGCTTCTTTCCCCACGACTACTTTCATATCTGCGTCTCTACCAACTTGCCCTGCAATAAATAACATATTGCCAACGCGAACTGCGGGAGAATAGTGATAACGTTCGTTTATAATCTTCATGGACGGTGGAACTATATCGACTCGTTTCACTTGTCCAGCGATAGACGCTTGACTTAGTATTGACCCTATTAGTAAAAACCACGTTACATACCGTGCCTGCCAGATTTTTTTCATCTTCCTATCCTCCTAAAAAACTATTCAACTGTGGTAGGTCGGACTACAACAGTGCAATGTAATGTTTCCATTCCTCAACATCCTTTGTAGCTCTTCTCCATGCATTCACGGGCCATGTCTTTTGCTTTTTTAATTTGATCTAGAGTCATTTCTTTTGAAACGATATCTTTGTTGATGATTGCGTTCTTATTCCCAGAGGATAGGGCAATACTCCACCACATGTAGGCATAGACATTATCTTGTGTGGTACCTTGCCCTTTGGCGTACATCAAACCCAGCGCAAATTGGGCGTCGGCATTTCCCCTCTCGGCGGCCAGGGTGTACCACTTTACCGCGGCTTCATAATCCTGGGGAACACCCCGCCCCACGTCATACATCAAACCCAGTTTAAACCGGGCACCGGGAGACCCCTGGAGCGCAGCAAGGGTCCACCATTTTACCGCGGTCTCATAATCCTGGGGAACACCGAGTCCTTCTTCGTACAACAAGCCCAGGAAAAACTGAGCGGCGGAGTTGCCCTGTTCAACAAGAGGGGTCCATTGACGCAAAGCAGTAGCGTAGTCTCCGCCCTGGTATGCGATAAACCCCTTTTCTAGATCAGCACTCCAGATCACCGCCGTCCTCCCGAGCAGCATAGTCAGGCAGAGCGTGGTGAGAATGCGTTTCATCAGTTAAGTTTAGGGTGGAATGCCGGGGTTAGACGGTTACTATGGGTATCATGCTACCGAACGTCCATCACAGAAATATAATTCGTGTGACTTAGGGGCATTAACTAAAAAGTTCCGCGAACGATTGTTTATTATTGTTCTCGTAGTACCAGACCCAAGAAATACGAATACTATACGTATACGGTCGTTTGAACGAGAACTGCTAATCCTGATAGCTTTAACGGCATCGAGTTAAAGCCCGTGTTAGGTTGGTTGGGGACTACCCCCTAGAAAGGTAAGCAAAAATGAGAGCATAATAATTTGGATTACCCAACCGATGATACAGACACCTATGGCGCGCCAGGTGCTTTCATAATCTAGTGCTTGCCTCACCGCGATTACCATCGCCATCAACATCCAGATCGAAGCCACAAAAAAGACGATCTCTGTTAGCCCGGGGATGATTCCGAATACCCGAATTAGCCCTGGGGAGCTAGCAAAACCAATCGTACGCAATAACTCACCGTGATCTGCCTCGGTTTGTCGTTCCGGTAGCAGTTTCGTCCCGATAATATAAGTTAGGTAAGCCCAAATATACCAAGTGATTATTGCCGCGAGTACCCCGATCAACATCCCAACTACACCCGCTTCAAACCTCCCGATCCCTGCGGCGATGCTTGAAAGTGCAACGACCGCCATAGCTTGACCGAATGCCCCTTTATCAGCCTCGACCTCCTCATAAAGGTCGACATCAAGCTTCGCGGCACGAATCATGCGGCTCTGGAGTCCGGCCATTTTCTCTCCCCTATAATTCTGTCGACTTTCTTCGACTATGGAATTTATGTCATGGACGCATTTTAAAGGAATTTCGGTTTAGGAGCGATGAAAATAAGAGTAGTTTTCCCTATCTGAAGGTATCCCGGGAAGGCTTAAGCTTACCTAACCTGGTACTCGGCCCGGGCACCGTCTAGAAAACGGATCCCGTGACCTGGGGTTTCGCGCGCATTTAAATTTCCGGTTGCATCTATATCGATCGGGTTGTCAAACAATGATTCTAATAGCGGGAAGTGTTCTAACCAACTAAGTCCCGGCACCACCGCTGCCAAATGGATGAACAAGGCTGGTAAGAAATGAGGTGACAGTTTGATATTGCACGCATCCGCCAATTGTGCGATCAGTAGGCTTTCCGTGATGCCACCTGCCATGGCCAGGTCTGGTTGCGCAACTGCCACATGGCCTGCTTTTAAATAGGGTGCGAACTCGATGCGCCCTTGCAGGTGTTCGCCGCAAGCTAATGGGATGTCGGTAGATTGGGCTAGTTGAGAGTACCCGTCGAAGTCGTAGGAGGGTAGTGGCTCTTCCAACCATGATAGATTAAACGGCTTACACGCGGTAGCAAACCACTTCGCCTGTGCGAGGTCACATTTCTCATTGAGGTCTACCATGATACCGACATTGGCTGGTATTGCGTCGCGGACTGCGGCAATATTGTTAATATCGGTTACTGTGCCGTTAGCGCGAAGTTTGATCGCTCGGCACTGATGTTTATCAATGTACAGGTGGCTACGTTCAACTAACTCGTCAGTGCTCATGTTGGGTCTAAAGCCAGCGCTCCCGTATATTGGTACTCCGCGCATGACACCGCCCAGGGCAACCCCCAATTGCACCCCCAAACTGTTGGCATGGAGATCCCAAGCCGCGACATCAATGGCGGCGATCGCTAGATAATGGATCCCCCGACCGATCCGATTCAATGATTTCTGCATCTGCTGACACAAGGCGCTCGGTGCGATTACCTTTTGGTTCCGTACGCATTGCTCCAATAGATGCTCAGCTGCTGCCAACAGTACCGTCCCGCCGCCATCGAGCGCATAGCTGAACCCGAGCCCGTGATTGTCAGCGCTATCCTTTAGGTCTACCACCAGTACATCGATTGAGGTCACCCCAGAGCCGCCTACCGGCCGCCCTAGGTCATAACGGAGTAATGTTGTCGCAGCAATTTTATAAGTTGTTGTCATCATCCTGCGATGGTGTCGGCTCTATACGGAACAACGTTTCTCATACGAGCATTATGTCTCATAAGTATTCTGGATAAGCCACACAGCATTGCCGTCGTATTTAAGCTCTTTTTTCTCGCTCTATTTCATGTGTGCCTTCGTACACCAGCTGGCGGCACACGTTTTATTTTTTTACATCTACTACTTTCTCACAAAAGGGCTTACCGTTAGGAGCACTGCAATAATAAATTCTCTGTTGGGTTGGTCCACTGTGGTAGGAAAGCCATACCGACTGTGTTGAAGGGAAAACAGCGGTTGATGCGTACTCTGAGGCAGCGGTACTAGAGGAAGTGGTGGCTATCCCGCCGGGTGTTCGAGGATACAATTTATATTGCGAATTCGAGTTTTGATTAGAAACTCGATTTAATGAACTTGGTGCGCTTAAGGGAGGTTCTTTGCTGTGGCCCGCAGCATAGGTCACGCTTGTGGTTAGAAGGGCCAGCAACGCTAATAAGGAATAATGACTAAATTTCATTGATAATCTCCTTTAGACACGATCCGCTAGGTGGCTTTGTTGTGCGGCGCGTTTTTCGGCTAATTCTAGTACGGAATGTAGGGGATGGGCAGTTTCTATAAAATTATTGTCAGAAAGGTAACGTTATCCCTGTGTTTTCGGCTGCCTGGTTTGAATGCGAGCGGTTTTTTCACAGATTTCGGAGGAGGGCAGGAACGCTAAAAGGCAGTTCTGGTAAGTATCCATTTCTCGATAATGTACACTCGATGAAGTAACGTTCCCACTAACAAAAGCCGTTCTGGTCAGTACTCAGGTCGTGTACCGACTTGACGATAGTTACCGAAGGGAGAGATTATGACAAAAGGCACTGGTGGGTGTCGCTGCGGAAGTATTCGTTACGGCTGCGCATCTGACCCGTCGATGGTTTCATTTTTCTATTGTCGCGATTGCCAGAAGGCGTCGGGAGGTCCTTTTTGCAATTACGCCGTGGTACCGGTGGCGGCAGTGACGATCATAAAAGGACAAACGCAAAGTTATGTGGTCGAGGCGGCGAGCGGTAATACTGTGCGTCGCGAGTTTTGGGGCGAGTGTGGGTCACAGCTGTTTGCCAGCAACAAAAATGTATTTGTCTTGGCGGTTGGTAGTCTCGATGATGCGTATGGCATCTGCCTGACAATCGCCATCTGGCTGGATAGTGCACTACCGTGGGCACCTATCCCTGACGATGTGGATCACTTTCGCCAGAACCCGCCGATTACACTTGGCACCTAACCGGTTGGATGCGTCCCCGGGCATAGGCGGCGGATCTTCAAAGAGAATAATGGGAGTTCGAGACGATGGAAGAACGATGGATCACCTTTTTCAGCGAAGGATCACGTATCGTCGGCAATCTCTTTACACCATCGGAGGCGCGAGCTGACGACAAGCGGCCGGGCATCGTACTCTGTCATGGTTTTACCGGCGTGCGGGAATTAATTCTGCGCGACTACGCACAATGTTTCGCCGCAGCCGGATATATCGCACTGATTTTTGATTACCGCGGATTTGGCGACAGTGAAGGCGCTAAGTGGCGCTTGATTCCCTTAGAGCAGGTCGATGATATTCGCAACGCGATCACGTGGCTTACCGAGCAGTCCGAAGTCGATGCAAGTAGAGTCGGATTGTGGGGGACCAGCTTCGGAGGTGCTCACGTTCCTTACGTCGCCGGGATTGACGCTCGGGTGAAGACAGTCGTCGCCCAGGTTGGTTTTGATACCGGTGAACGTTTTCTGCTTAGTGCTCGTAGCGAGGCCGAGCAGGCCGAACTGCACCAACAACTCAATGAGGATCGGCGACAAAGAGTACTGGCGGGACAGGGTAGTTACATCGACCCCTTTGAACGCGCGTTGAGCAACCCAACGGCGAGCGGATTTCTCGGCAAAGCATTGCAGTCTTATCCGCATATGCGATGTCTTCTGTCTTGGCAAACCTGGGAGAAAACGCTTGAATACCGCCCCCTTGACGTTGTCGATAAAATCTCGCCCCGGGCATTGCTGTTGCTCGCGGCTGAGTACGACACGATCTGTCCCATCGCTGGATATCAGGAACTCTATGAATGTGCTGGGGAACCCAAAGAACTGATAGCCTACCCGATTTCGCATTATGAAATCTACGAAGGACAGTGGTTCGAAGAATCATCTAGCCAAGCAATAGCGTGGTTCGACAAGTATTTGAAGTAGCCAGATTTCTGCAGTAGTTGCTCGTTGGCGCTCTCGCGGCGAATTACTATCGTCCCGCTGTAAAACTCATTCCAGTCTCTTCAAGCGTTTCCAGCAACTCCGGCGACAAGTTCCGCACTTCGTCACCGATTTCGGGGCGAAAATCGATATCCTCCATATCATGAACTCCTCCGGTGATAATCACTTGCAGGAGCCCTTCTTCATCGCTTATGTTGTGAAACCCTCGGCAGACGCCCGGTGGTACTGATATTGTGTCAAACAAACCGATCTCTACAGTATCCGAACCTCGATCACCCCAGGACACTTCAAAACGTCCTTTAAGAACTGTGAACGTCTCAAAAGTCGTGCGGTGGGAATGCAAGCCAGGTCCTTGTCCAGGCGGACACCGTGCCAGTGTAATAGTCATCCCACCGGCGCCAGTGATGGGGGTCTCGTCGGTAGTAAGCGGCGTTTCTACCGATTCATCAAGGGCGATGACGGGTAATAACTCTCGTGCATAAACTACGTCCAGTGCCTCAAGCGGGAACCGACGACCCTGTTGGGTTTTGAGTGGCTTTAGATCCTGGTACCGGGCAATACGTTGTTCCATGTCTGTGCGTGGAATTTCAATCGTCTTCATGGCGATACCTCTACTCGAGTGATTAGTGGTGGGCCCGGTAGGACTCGAACCTACGACCAAGGGATTATGAGTCCCCTGCTCTAACCAACTGAGCTACAGGCCCGCGAAACAGGACATTTACAAGCTAGCCAGACTAAAACTATTCCCGGAGCAGCCTTCCGTCGACACGATTGTTGATCCAACTCGCTAGTCGAGAAAGGTGCGCAGTCTTTCGGACCGTGAAGGATGACGCAATTTTCGCAAGGCCTTAGCTTCTATCTGACGAATCCGCTCCCGAGTCACATCGAATTGTTTGCCGACTTCTTCGAGAGTATGGTCGGTATTCATATCAATTCCAAATCGCATCCGCAAAACTTTCGCTTCGCGTGCCGTCAGTCCCTCAAGTACTTCTCCTGTGCTGCGACACAATCCCTCGAAGGTTGCGGAATCAACAGGCATTTGGATGTTTTGATCTTCGATAAAATCACCGAGATGTGAGTCCTCGTCATCGCCAATAGGAGTTTCCATCGAGATCGGCTCTTTGGCAATCTTAAGCACCTTACGTATCTTATCCTCCGGCATCTCCATGCGCTCAGCCAGCTCTTCTGGCGTGGGCTCTCGACCTTTTTCTTGTAGGATCTGGCGCGATATCCGATTTAATTTATTGATCGTCTCAATCATGTGCACCGGGATACGAATGGTTCGTGCTTGGTCGGCTATGGATCGCGTGATTGCTTGTCGGATCCACCACGTAGCGTAGGTAGAGAATTTGTAGCCGCGTCGATATTCAAATTTGTCCACGGCCTTCATCAAACCAATATTGCCTTCTTGGATCAAATCAAGAAATAGCAATCCACGATTGGTGTACTTTTTTGCAATCGAAATTACAAGGCGTAAGTTTGCTTCCACCATTTCCTTTTTCGCCCGACGAGCCTTAGCCTCACCGATCGACATGCGTCGGTTGATTTCTTTAATCTCAGAAACACTGACCTCTGTTTGATCTGCGATTCCCCCAAGTCGTGTCAGGAGTAGCTGGATTTCACTTTGGCGAGCTTTTATCGTCGCAGCAAAAGGTTTTTTTTGTCTGACAATAGCTTTCAGCCACTTTGAATTATCCTCCGCGTCGAGAAATCCTTTAAGGAAATCTTTACGTGGCATCTTGCATTCTTTTACGCAGATATCGAAAATTGCTTTTTCTTCTCGACGGACTGCGTCAACCGCGGTGCGTATTTTAGAGGACAATAGCTCAGCGTGTTTCGGTGAGAGTTTAAATTCTAGAAACTTTTCTTGTAGCTCGGCGCGTAATTTGATCGTTCGTTTGTGGTTGCGACCGTTACGTTTCGTAGCGTTGGCGACTTTTTTGTAGTGCTTTTTGTATTCGCCAAAACGTTGCAATACTTCTTCAGGGTCTAGTGGATTTGGCGGCGGATCGTCGTCTTCTTGATCTGCACTATCATTGGTTGAGGTAGCCACCGCATCATTCATTGCCGGCGCTGGATTAGCCTCCGCGTATATATCGACAAAACCAGTAATAATATCGGTGAGTTTCAATTCTTCTTTTACGGAACGCTCATAGTGGTCAATAAAAGTCTCGGATACTTCGGGAAAATCAGCCATCGCCCGCAATACCTGGCTCAATCCATCCTCGATACGTTTTGCAATTTTAATTTCGCCTTCGCGCGTGAGGAGGTCGACCGTTCCCATCTCTCGCATGTACATTCTCACGGGGTCGGTAGTACGACCAAACTCATTTTCAACAGCCGCGAGCGCGGCAGCTGCTTCTTCCGCAGCCTCATCGTCGACGTCGTTGTCATTGAGCAGAATACCGTCAAGATCAGGCGCCGTTTCATGCACCTTGATTCCCATGTCATTGATCATATTAATGATATCTTCAATCTGTTCCGGATCGACGATATCATCAGGTAGATGATCATTGACTTCATGATATGTCAGAAAGCCTTGCTCCTTACCTTTCGCGATAAGTGCTTTAAGTTGCGACTCCCCGTTCTTTTTTTCGATTCTGTCAAGGGTTTCCATAGCTAACACGCGTACCTTTGCTCAAATAGGTGTTTTTTGTTCAATGGCTTGCGACAACTGACACATGTCTAGTTTAAAGTCGCGTATACGCCATTTGGGTTATCCCTACAGGCGACCCGCAATTATAGACCAAAAATCCATTCGTTGCGCTGCCCGCCGGTTTAATTTAGGGTTCAATCTACTTCATCTGCACGGCGGCGCATTTCTGCCTTTGCCCGCTCAAATGCCCCGGGCTTTGTTTTTCGCAAGAGGGACTCGATGGCTTGGGTAAACTCAATTGCGTTCGCTTCATCATCCAATTCCAGCGGAGTTTCCAGTTGTTGCTCCAAAATCGCATAGTGTGACGAGTTGCGATAATGCTCAACCAGTGCACCGGTAGTAAGATTTGGGTGACGCGAGATTAATTCAAGCACCTCGGCTAATAAAGCCGCATGGTCGTCGGTTAGTCCAGAGATCGCCTTGTAGTCGACCACTAGATTTGCAAGTTTTGGATTATATAACAAGCGTTTTAATGCTTGTTCAACCATTGATGGATGCCCGCGTCGTTTCGTTGGGCGTGCTAATCGCGTGTGCGGCCGATTCCCGCCGGCTAAGGGAGCTAATGCGTGCGGGTCGAGATCAACGATCTCTGCAATCCGTTGGGCTAATAGTTGACGAAAAGAGCCACGCGGAATTTTTTTTACCATTGGCTCGGCCAGATCGAGAAATCGTGCACGACCGTCGATCGAGCTCAAATTGGTCTTTTTCGCTAATTCATCGATTAGGAACTCAGATAGTGGTTTGATGGGTTCGCGGCTGGTGAACACGTCAGGACCGTGTTCACGCACGAAACTATCAGGATCATCGCCTTCCGGAATGAAGATGAAGCCTGCTTGGCGGCCTTCTTGAATAAGTGGCAAAGCTGTATCAAGCGCCCGCCACGCCGCTCGCCTACCCGCTCCGTCGCCGTCGTAGCAAAAAATCACTTCCGGTGCGACTTTAAACAGTGTTTCCAATTGTGCAGTTGTTGTCGCCGTCCCTAAGCTTGCGACAGCATTAGTCACTCCAAATTGGGCCAATGCCACGACATCCATGTAGCCTTCGACAACGAGTATACGCGATATGTCCTCATTAGAACCTTTGACTTGATATAAGCCATATAACTCACGCCGCTTTTGGAATACAGGTGTTTCGGGAGAGTTTAAGTATTTAGGTTCTCCTTTTTCGATTACGCGCCCGCCAAATGCGACCACTCTGCCGCGCCGATCGTGAATTGGGAAAGTGATCCTATCGCGGAAGCGATCATAACGCCGCTGCTGGTCATTTTCTATGATCAGCCCTGCTTGCATTAAATGCTGTATGGCCTGCTCATCTGTACCCAAGGCTGACATAAGTCCATCCCAGGAGTCGGGGGCATACCCAATGCCGAAGCGTTTCGCGATGCCACCGCTAAGCCCACGTGATTTTAAATAATCGATTGCTCGATTGCGATCGTTGTGTGTCTTAAGCTGTTCCACAAAAAAATTCTGTGCACGCTCCAGCATTTCGTACAGTGGCGAGTAGTCAATTTTTGGCGCGTGCACTCCGTCCTCGTGGGGTACTTCTAGACCCACAGTACGAGCAGCCTCCTCGATAGCCTCAACGAAGCTTAGGCCGCGGTGATTCATCAAAAATCCCAAGGCTGAGCCGTGCGCGCCACAGCCAAAGCAATGATAAAATTGTTTTTCTTGACTAACGGTGAATGACGGGGTTTTTTCGCTGTGAAAGGGACAAAGCGCTTGGTAGTCACGACCCGTTTTTTTCAATGGCAGGTCACTGTCGATAATATCAACAATGTCGACCCGATTGAGAAGGTCATCGATGAAATTTTGTGGGATACGCCCAGGCACAATACTTCTTAAACTAAAGCGCTTGGCCAGATATTGCCGCCAATGGGCCAGGTCATGCAACTACCAATTAATATCAGTAGGGTACTGACCGCCGCCGTCGCCTAGGGCGAGAGTCTCGTTTTTACTGTGGCCCCGACCACGGCCATATCGGCTCGGCCTTGCAGCGATGTCTTCAATATTCCCATTACCTTGCCCATATCTTTGCGATTTGTAGCACCGGCACTAGTTATTGCGTTGTCTATCGCCGTCGCGATCTCGGTATCGCTTAGCGCTGCTGGGAGGTAGGATTCGAGTAACTCTAGCTCAAATTGTTCTTGCGCAACCAGATCATGCCGTTTGGCCTTTTCATAGTGCGAAATCGATTCTCGGCGCTGTTTCGCCATTTTCGCCAAAATCACCAGGATTTCGTCGTCGTTGACTGCGGTTCGGGTATCGACCTCTTGTTGTTTTATCGCAGCTAAGATTAATCGTAAGGCACCAACGTGTCGTTTCTCACCTTTTTTAAGCGAAACCTTCACCGCTTCGTTAAGATTAGGCTTTATTACGTTCGTCACGATTCGGTGACCGGGCAGCAGTATCCAGGATCAGTATGTTCGTGTGCGCTGAGAAGTTTGTCTCGAAGCCTTTTTTTGCCAACGTTTCACTGCGGCGGCAGCTTTACGTTTTCTGACCTGGGTGGGCTTTTCGTAGTACTCTCGACGGTGGACTTCAGCAAGCACCCCGGCTTTCTCACATGCGCGCTTGAATCGCCTCATCGCAATGTCAAACGGCTCATTGTCTCTAACTTTTACTGTGGGCATGCTGAATTTCGGTTCCGGTTTTTGTGTATTTTATTTAATCTATCGAACAATTCTATCGACGAATAAGTCGAAAGTCGATAGTTTAAGAGTTGATCGAACATAAGGCGTAGGCATGCTCGTACTCGGTATTGAAACCTCATGTGACGAAACAGGGGTCGCATTGTTCGATGGAGAACGCGGCATCATTGCACACAGCGTTTATAGTCAAGTAGAGATCCATGCCGCTTTCGGGGGTGTAGTACCGGAGCTTGCTTCCCGCGACCATGTTCGCAAAACATTACCGCTAATAAAGCAAACGTTAGGCCAGGCATCGGTAGATTTCGGTGAGCTTGATGCGGTCGCCTATACGGCTGGTCCAGGGCTAATCGGTGCACTGTTGGTCGGCAGCTCTGTGGCTCGCAGTCTTGCGTTTTCGCTCGATATCCCCGCGCTTGGTGTCCACCATATGGAAGGACATCTGTTGTCACCATTATTAGACGAGAATCCACCGTCGATGCCATTTTTGGCGCTATTGGTCTCTGGTGGCCATACCATGCTGGTCGATGTGCAGGCGCTTGGGGACTATCGAATTTTAGGAGAATCACTGGATGATGCAGCCGGAGAGGCGTTTGATAAAGTTGCAAAAATGTTGG
>DPMX01000145.1:615-1033 GCA_003540955.1 Gammaproteobacteria bacterium | reverse complement strand
TTGATAAAGTTGCAAAAATGTTGGGACTCGGATACCCCGGCGGACCGGCAGTAGAGAGTCTGGCGCGAAGGGGACGCAGTGGGCGTTTCCGATTCCCGCGCCCTATGACAAATCGGCCCGGGTTGGACTTCAGCTTTAGTGGGTTGAAGACCTTCACTTTGAACACCGTGAACGAATTTGGTGATATTGATTCGGTTCGCGCGGATATCGCGTGCGCATTTGTTGAAGCGGTGGTCGATACGTTTGTTATTAAATGTAGGCGCGCGCTTAAGCAAACAGGGCTTAAGAGTCTCGTGGTGTCGGGGGGTGTTAGCGCAAACCTAGCTCTGCGCGAAGGGTTGTCGACAATGGCGCGTCCGTTGGGTGCAGCGGTGCACTACCCAAGGCTCGAATTTTGTACTGATAATGGAGCAATGAT
>DPMX01000145.1:0-321 GCA_003540955.1 Gammaproteobacteria bacterium | reverse complement strand
TTGTACTGATAATGGAGCAATGATCGCCTACGCAGGTTATCGTCGGCTCTCGGCCGGCGTAAATGAACCATTGGGCTTTGAGGTGCGGCCGCGATGGGCACTAGATTCATTAGGCGGGCTGGGAAAGCCTGGAACACTTTAGGTGTCTAGGCCAGAACCCCCGATTTTGTCTTCGGTATTAGCTAACAGATTTCGAATATTCGATCGATGCCGCCAGAATATCAACACCCCCATACCGCTGGTTGCAACGACAATGGCGGTCGGCAGATTGAACAATTGTGCCAATATTGGTGCGAGTACGGTGGCTATTAACGCGGCAAG
>DPMX01000339.1:6617-16435 GCA_003540955.1 Gammaproteobacteria bacterium | reverse complement strand
GTGGTAGCTGGGTGGCCCCACCAGGTAGTGGACTGTGCCTGTCTCTCGGTTGGCGGTTTGATTCGCCTCCGTCCTCCATTTCGGCGTTGAGCTTGGTGGTCGGTATCGCGGTTGTCCGGGCGCTGGAACGCTTGGGCGCGACGGATCTGACTTTAAAGTGGCCTAACGACGTGTACCATGTAAATCGAAAACTCGCCGGCATCCTGATTGAGATGCGATCGGAATTCAGTGGCCCGTGCATTGTCGTAATCGGAATCGGGCTTAATGTTGCCCTGTCACCAGATGCGCGAGCGCGCATTAATGAGAACGCAACCGATATTAGCGCATCGAGCGGCTTCATACCCTCGCGCAACCTTGTGGCGGCGTCGGTACTCGATGAGCTGGTTTTGATTCTGCAGGATTTCGCAAGCTCTGGATTTCATCCTTATCGCTCACAGTGGGAACGCCATGATTATCTTTCGGGGCGTCGCATTCGCTTGGAAATGCCGGCACGTGTTGTTCGTGGTGTGGCCCGTGGCGTCGCGCCAGATGGGGCCCTGTTGGTAGAGCACGGAGGTATGATAGAACCCTTCATTGCTGGCCATATCGTGATGGAAACAGATCCTTGATTCTTCTGGTCGACGCGGGCAACTCGCGAATAAAGTCTGCCATCTGGGATGGGAAATCTCTGTCCAACCTACACCCTATTTCGACACTCTCCGATATGCCACCCACTGATTGGTCAAAACTCTGTATGCCGGAGCGAGTTGCAATTTCTAATGTCGCTGGCGCCAAGGTCGCATCTAAACTCAATGCGTGGGTTGCGGCCGCATGGTCGCTCGAACCTGCATTTGCATCGGTCCAAACCCCTATTGCTGGGGTTACAACGTGCTACGACAACCCAACCCAATTAGGAGTTGATCGTTGGCTAGGCGCAATAGGGGGTTATCATGCAGTCGGAGGCGCCGTAGCCGTGGTTGACGCAGGTACTGCGGTCACGGTTGATATTGTCGATCGAAACGGAAGCCATCTAGGCGGCACCATCGCTCCAGGGTTAACAGTGATGATCGAGGGTCTCACGCGCAATACCGCGCACTTACATTTAGAATCGGTCAAGCACACTGATAACGTAGCTACAAATACTCCAGCCGCTATTTCCATGGGTTGCATTGGCGCGCTCGCTGGTGGCATCGAAAGGATGCAGGATAAGGTCAGGGAGTTGTTTGGTGCTGAACATGAGTGGCTCATTACTGGCGGAGAAGCTCAGCAAGTAATGGATTTGTGTACAACTGAGTTCAGGCATATTCCAGATTTGGTGCTCCGGGGTCTTGCGGTCGCTAGCGAGGATTTGGCATAACACGAATGTATAGTGCCGCGGTGATAGGCGAGCTTTGTGTAGAAGCAGTTTTTGCAATAATTCGAATGAAAATGACTTCGGATAGCCTCGACAAAATACCTGCGGCATATCCACGCTGTCCCCAATACGGTTAGAATACGCACCGTGTTGGCCTTTTGGCACGCGTGCTTTCCTCAAAATTATCTAACAATCCAATATGCGTGACATACAACCAAACAATTGCCGGCTTAGCTCAGTTGGTAGAGCAGTTGCCTTGTAAGCATCAGGTCGGGGGTTCGACTCCTCCAGCCGGCACCATTAACATTTCTAATTAAGTCTTTTTCGGCTCCTATGAACAGGGTAGATTCCTTCCGAACTAGCCCACGCGCCACGCTACCTCATCTTCGTATGGCTATCCAGAATATTTATGTTTTCTCTAATTGTTAGGATTAAACTGAAATCGACGCTGTAAACGCAACGGCCTTAGCCTCAACATTCGTGTTTCTGCAGGTTGCTATGGTTTGCCAACCAGCCTATGGATGCTACATTGTAAGAGAGTTTGGCTTTATAGAAGTGTTGTAGGTGCTGACGCTAAAAAAATCAAAGTGGTGCTGCCCCGGTCGATCACCACCTGTGGTGGGCGCCTCGGGTATCGATTGATAAAAAAAGCCCCTGCAAAATGCAGGGGCTACATTAATGTAACAAAAGTTATCTGCGACTAATTTTTGTTGATTAAATAGAGAATAATAGCCACAGCAATTAGGCCGACTAAACCTCCGTCTCCTAACGTGGTTACTATGCCAAGTAGGTTAGCGACGACGTCTCCGCCGACGAATGGAACTGCTGCGCCAAAAATTACTTGCAATATAACCGCGACCGCAATAAGCAGCAGGCCAATTTCCACAACTTCATTTAAAAAGCGTTTTGCCGTATCGAGCATGCCTTTCCCCTTTTATTGAAAGTGATTTAACCCCCTGCGCCGAACTAAGACCATATATAGTCCATCGCAGGTTATGAGTTACCATATATAGATCAAAGATGCAAGAAAATATCCGTTATTTTAACTTTTGCTGGTCCTAATTTTCAGAGTGAAATATAGGTCAAATTTGTCAGTGTTCTAGGCCCGTTAGAGGCGTTTCAACGCCGCTAATAGCATCAAATAAAAGTAAATGCTGAGTTAAAATTTTATTACGGGAGTGTGCCCAACTTATGGGCTACGCGTGAGGTGGTTCATGTACGATAGTGGTGAAAAGGAAGGACCCAACCTGCTTCTCCAAATGGGGAGTTGGGTTGATGTTTTAGGTTACCGAGTTCGTACTCACCGAGCGCCCGATAGTATGGAGTGAAGATTTGCTAGCCGTTCTTCTGCCTCAGACCGAAGTCAAAGCCCTCCTTAACGTCGGTACCGCCTTATCTGCGTACCAACGATGGTTGCGCATAACGGAGAACGGGTGCGTCATGGAGCAGAACCGCTTAGGATCACGTTATGTTCTTTGAATCCTGGCTCACCCATTTTCCTTGGCTCATCACTCTTGTCATTTTAGGGGGAGGGGGGTGCGTCCTTTTGCAGCGAACACGGGCATTACGACGGGCACTCGAGGCAGAGCAGCGTGCACACGAATTAGCCCGGACTGACGTTGTCAGCGCGCATGAAAAACTAGACGCTAAATCTGGCGAGGCCGAACGTGTACGCAACGAATTCGAGCGCCGTCGCAGTGAACTAGACGCTCGTATAAAATTGCTTGAACGGAAGACTGAGGATGACTTAGAAAGAATCTCGACCTTGAGAGAGACCAACGCGGGGCTGGAGGCGAAGTTACACGAGCAAGGGAGATTAGGATCGCAACAAAGCAAGGAGTTTGAGAATCTGGCTAACCGAATTTTGGAGGAGAAGCAGGAGAAGTTTAACGAGTTAAGTAAGATGAGTGTCGAGTCCTTGCTTAACCCGGTACGCCAACAGTTAACTGATTTTCGCAAACGGGTTGATGATATTTATGACAGTGAGAATAAAGATCGTGCTTCATTGCGCACCGAATTTTCCCAGCTAAAAGGGTTCTATAGTGAGGCTCTTAATCTAGCTAAAGTGCTTAAGGGTGACAGTAAGGTTCGCGGAAATTGGGGCGAAGTCATACTCGAACGCTTGCTGGAAGGGTGTGGGCTAACCAAGGGGCGCGAATTTGAGGCACAAAGTAGTTTTATCAGTGAGGATGGAAAGCGTTACCAACCTGATATAGTTCTTTACCTGCCGGAGAACAAGCACATCATCATCGATTCCAAGGTATCTCTAGTCGCCTACGACCAATATTTTACAAGCGAGGATGAGGACGGTCGAAAGCGTCACTCCGACGCACATGTTGCGTCGTTACGCGCGCATATCAATGCGCTTTCCTCCAAGCGCTATGAAGAACTCCTCGGCGTGAACTCACCCGACTTTGTGTTTATGTTTGTTCCGATAGAGCCCGCGTTGTCACTCGCATTAGAACACCAACCGGATCTCAACGACGAAGCAATCAAAAAAGGTGTAGTTCTGGTTTCCCCATCGATGCTGCTGATGAACTTAAAGCTTGTGTACTATGTGTGGCGACAGGAACATCAGCAACGTAATACGCTACAAATTGCTTCAGAGGCCGGTAAAATGTATGACAAGTTTGTCGACTTTTTCGATTCACTCGAAAAAGTCGGTCAAGCACTGGGTAAGGCGCAAGAAGCATTTGAGACGGCAAATAAGCGCCTCAAAAGTGGCACGGGTAATTTGGTCGGGCGTGCCGAAAAGCTGAAGCAATTAGGTATAAAGACAAAAAAGTCGCTGCCTGAAGAATTGCTCGAGGAAGATAACGAAGGGGTTCGCGACGATATCGGTGGCCAGCTGTTGACTCCACCATCAAGTCACGAATAAATAGAGATTGAGTCTGTAATGCAGGGTCAATTTTAGCCTGTTTAAATGTCTGATTGATCATCACCAACGTCGTCGCTACTCTAGCAGAATAGAACCTTCACGCATTACCAAGAGGCAAGAGTTATGGCCGAGATTGCAACCTTCGAGTCCGGCGCCTACCGATACATTCGTGGGCCGTTTCAATATTCTGGCGGGGTAGCGGCAGAGCCGGGCTTCGCTATTGAGCGGGTTCGATTCCCGCGACCGGTGGCTTTGGGGGTGGGCTTCGAGAGAATCGAACGATACCTGAGAGAGCTTGGCAGGCCATGTACGGCGTTTTGTGCTTGCGAACTTCGGTCGCCCGAACCGTTTTCGGAAGAGGGGTTTGTCGAATTCAATCGTGTGTATGTCGAGACGCTGGAGCGTTGGGGACTTTTCAGCAACGATGACAACCCGGTGGCGAGGTCGAACGTTTGTCCGGAGATAGACGGGCCGGCTGGTCCGAGTTTTCATGCGTTCTGTTATACCGTCCCAACAAGGGATGTCGCACAACCGAGCTTTGTCATCTCTGGGTCCGCTGAAGTACCGGAAGGTGATGGTACCTATGAAGAACGGATCATTCGCCGTGGCGATAACTCTGCGGGTGCGCTGCGGGAAAAAGCGTTATATGTGTTGGATACAATGGGGGCCCGAATGTCGGCGCTGGGGGTAAGCTGGAATAACTCTACGGCGACGCACGCCTACACTGTGCGTGACTTGCATCCCTTTTTTGCGGATGAGATCGTATCCCGGGGGGCGGCGACGTTAGGATTGACGTGGTTCTACGCACGGCCCCCTGTCACCGGTCTAGATTACGAAATGGATGTACGTGCTGTTTTCACCGAACACATTTTGTCGGATTGAATAGAAGCTAGTAAAAATACCGCTGAATCAAGGAAAATCAATGCCAAACCAGGCGGAAAAATGCGCGCGATTTGTCGAGCTGCATGCACGTGATGGTGCTTTTCTTATTCCCAATCCATGGGATGTTGGCTCCGCTAGACTGCTAGAAAGTTTAGGATTCGAAGCGATAGCGACTACAAGTGCGGGTTTAGCCAACGCGATCGGTTGTGTAGATGGTGAAGTTACGCTGGAAGATAAGCTTGAGCACTGCACCCGGCTGGCACTGGGAACGTCTATTCCCATCAACGTCGACTTCGAAAATGGGTTTGCGGATGATCCGAAGGCTGTGGCGAAGAATCTACTTCGGCTAGCCGAAACTGGTGTAGCGGGCTGCTCGGTCGAGGACTTTAGTCGAGACGCACATGTCTTGTATGATTTTAACCTCGCCGTAGAGAGAGTTCAGGCGGCTGCGGAAGCAGTCGCGTCATTGGCGATCCCACTTCAACTAACCGCACGAGCCGAGAATATATTGCGTGGTGTCGATGACCTCGATGACACAATTGCCCGCTTGCAAGCATTTTCGGCGGCTGGTGCAGATGTTCTTTATGCGCCAGGTCTAAATTCGCTTGCGCAAATTCACCAGGTCGTTGCCGAAATTGATAAACCGTTTAATGTTCTCGCAGTATTTTTTCAAGGTGTGAGCGTTTCAGACCTAGCCGCAGCAGGAGCGAAAAGGATTAGTCTCGGTAGCGCACTTAATTGGGCAACCATTAACCCGTTGCTTATTGCGAGCAAGGAAATGCTTGACAAAGGCACGTTTAATTGGATGGGGAGTATGGCCTCCCGTAAGAAAGTGGAGAAGTTACTATCGCAAGCCTAGCGTCATCTCTTCAGGATAGGTTTCCCATTTAGCCCGTCACAACAGTCCATCAAGTACGTCCGTTAGTCGAAGTTTTCCCATACGTTCGTAGCCCCCGCCACTTACGTGCATATGTTGGGTAACCACATGTACATCGCGAAAATGTCTTTGCAATGGGCAGGTATCGGCAATAGACGAAGCTCCCGCGGCATTGTAGAGTAGATCTACAGCGCTGGCCGCGGTATCAGCCGCATGGATTCCCGCAAGGCGGACACGGCGTCGGGCGTCAATTGTCGCTGGTTGCCCTTGTTCAACTATGGCCCATAACGTCTCTACAGTCTCGTACATATAACTCCGTGCTGAATCGGTAAGGGCTTCAGCCCGCGCTACGTCAATTTGAGCGGACCCAAGCTCACGAAGGGGCGTTGTACCCCCGATTGGTATTTTGCTACGTGTGATATCGACAAAACAATCCAAGGCTGCTCGTGCGACGCCAAGTGCGACCGCGGCGACTGCCGGTGGAAATGTGCTGACGACCGGGAACTGAAACAGTGTGCCACTAACAACAGGCGGATCGGTTAAGCTTAACCAGTATCCTTCTTGTACCAACTCGTCGCGAACCTCAACGTCATGGCTACCGCTCGCACGGAGTCCTGAGACACGCCATGTATCGAGAATCTCGAATTGATTTCGTTTAAAAAACGGTAACAGTACCTGCGGCGAGCCATCTAGGTTGAACTGAGGATTGTCGTCATCATCGGTTATGACCACCGCGGCGAGTAACCAGTTTGCGTTGTCGCAGCCAGATGCAAATGCCCAGCGTCCACTTACAATCATGCCGCCGTCAACGAATCGTCCCCGCCCAGTTGGCGCCAGCACTCCAGCAGGCACTGTGCGTTCCGGACCGGCGAAAATCCCGGTTGCTGCGGATGGTGGCAACTGTGCTGCGCCGAAGGCCGTAGTTTGATAATTCATTAAGCACCAGCCTGCGGACGCGTCCGCATAGGAAATTTCTTCGACCACCTTTAAGGTATCGCTCAAGTGACTTTCAAGTCCGCCGTACTCATTTGGGATCGCCATTTGCACAAGACCGGACTCAACCATTGATTGCACTGTATCGGCCGCGAGACGCCGATCCTGTTCGGATTGCGCTGCGCGCGCGGCGATCTCTGGAACGAGACGCCGCGCCTTCGTAAGCTCAGCACACTCACTAGTGTTAGTGGTCACGAGTTGGCTCTTTGTAACCAAGCATCATGTTTGCAACTCCTACAATAGCGGGCAATGGGTCCGAATTGAGAGTATAAGAATAACATTGATGGATGTCCTCCCTCTAAACGTTGCTCTGTCACAAATTGTTATCGGTACAGAACATGTTGAATTAACGAGTTAATATCAATGGTATTGAACTTCAGCTATCGATTTAAATATTTCTTACAGATCTTATTCTATCAGTATGGGATAACATTATTGCCTACGAAAGAAATTCACCAGGTAGGTAACGCTATGTTCGACGCTCGTGAAGCGTGTGGCGCGTAGAGGAAACATGCAAAATTTAACTCAAAAAATCATGATGGCAATGGGTGCGGGTGTGTTCTTTGGGGTCATCGCAAACATGTTCTTGATCGACGTTCCGATCGTTAACGATTATCTCATCAACGGGTTATTGTATGTCCTCGGCTCGATTTTCATTGCCTCGTTAAAAATGTTGGTTGTACCGTTGGTATTTGTTTCACTTGTCGGTGGTGTCACTTCCCTCGGAGATTTGACCGCGTTGGGTCGAATGAGTATTAAAGCAGTCGCCTTATATCTTGGGACTACGATGGTTGCAGTCTCTATAGCTTTGACGTTGGCGGTGACGGTTGGTCCTGGAGGAGGCTTCGATCTTAGTACTACGACGGCAGAGTTCGCCGGTCGCGAAGCACCACCGTTAGCGGACGTATTTATTAATATGGTGCCATCCAATCCAGTTGCAGCTATGGCTTCAGGAAATATGCTGCAAGTTATCGTGTTTGCATTGTTGTTCGGTATTGCTATAACGATGTCCGGGGAGCGGGGCCGTTCGGTACTAAACGTGTTCAACGGTCTGAACGTGGTTATTATGAAGATGGTCGAGATCATTATGCGACTCGCGCCATACGGGGTGTTTTCGCTGATAGGCCGCAGCTTTGCGACACAGGGCGTCGAGTTGATGTTGCCCCTACTAGGCTATTTCATAACTCTAGTGTGCGCGCTAGGGTTACATGCACTAATTGTTTATCCGACTATCCTAAAGGCCTTAGCAAACCTTAATCCTGGTATTTTTTTGCGGAAAATGCGCGACCCAGTAACTTTCGCGTTTTCTACTGCCAGCAGTGCCGCAACGATCCCAGTAACTTTACGTACTGTCGAGACGAGAATGGGAGCGGGCAAGGCCGCGGCTTCGTTCACTGTTCCGTTAGGTGCAACCATCAATATGGATGGCACGGCGATTATGCAAGGTGTGGCGACGGTATTCATTGCGAACGTGTATGGACTCGATCTTACGCTAGCGAATTATTTAATGATTGTATTAACTGCCACCCTTGCATCTATTGGCACGGCAGCTGTACCCGGAGTTGGTCTCATCATGTTAACTATGGTGTTGAGTCAGGTCGGATTGCCGGTAGAAGGGATCGCATTGATTATTGGTGTCGATCGAATTCTCGACATGGCCCGCACTGCTTGCAACGTTACGGGAGACTGTATGGTGACCTGCATTATCGCGAAGACTGAGGGAGTCTTGGATATTGAAACATATAACGACCGTCATGCTGGAGTCATCGCCACAAATCAACAGGGTGCTAGTTCGGTTTAGTCTGACCAGTCTAAGATGTTTTAACGAATAGGCGACGAAGCAAAAATCTGTTGCAGGGTGTCGAGCTAGGCCAGATCGCCAACAGCTTAAATAAACAGTGTGGTTGATCGGGGCTATCGAATCCTCAACACGTAACGGAATTAATTTGAGGTACTAGCTGCGGGTTTCGAATCACGTTTGTAACGGCAGTACTACGTCCGCCAACCAACGTAAGTCATCGCGCCAGGGTGCCGTGTTTGATAACACATCTAGTGGGCGCACGACAAACTTGCTCAATCCCTCATCGATATGAGCCTTTGTTAGTCGTCGTAGTTCGGTCGCGCCGACCGCAACGATATCGGTCAGGTCGCGATCTTTTCTTCTTCGCCGCAAATTGTCCAATGCGATCTCCTTAGGTTTTTCAAGACAATACGGAATACTGATTCCGAAATGGTCGATATCGACGACGCGTCCAATTTCTTCTGCACGGCGTTCTATCTCGGTGCGGCCTGCGCCGGCTTCTGCGGGTGTGGCGGCTGAGGTCAACCAACCATCGGCAAGGTTTGCGACGCGCTCCAGTGCCATTGCGCTGATCCCACCAAGCCAAAGCTCCAGTGGTTCCTGCATCGGAGTAGGATCTAGCACGATATCTTCGAACTCATACCCACACCACTGTTGGTTCACTATTTCACCGGCCCACCAACGACGCATCAAAGCGATCATTTCGTCGACAACTTTCCCACGATTGCCAGTCGGGTAGCCTAACGCTTTGCGCTCAGCCGGCTGTCCTAGGCCCGGAACTAGTGAGATGAGCAGCCGGCCATGCGACAGCCGATCGAGCTGTGCAAGTTGTTTCGCCAACCAATAGGGATGGCGACCCAGCGGGACTAAATTTGCGCCGAGTTTCAAACGTGAGGTGTAGGCCGCGGCAAAAGTTAGGTTGATCAGTGGATCGCCAAGCCCACCAAGTGGGATGTCGGACAACCACATGGTATCAAAGCCAAGGCGTTCACATTCGTCGAGATAGAGTGGATATTCAGCGTCTTTAAGTGCAGATCGTGGCGGGCTTACGGCG
>DPMX01000339.1:0-6300 GCA_003540955.1 Gammaproteobacteria bacterium | reverse complement strand
GCGAATCGTACTTTCATGTCGACACGAACGAGATTATGTCTGATCCAGATCAGTGATTTTTGGCAAGTCCAACTCTGGTTGCTTTTGAAGTTGTTCAATCAACCCAGATGGATCTTGATCTGCGATCATTAATTGTCGATGGGTCTCGTGAATAAAACCTGCTTGGATTGCATGTTCAATCAAATTAAGCAGCGGTTCGTAGAACCGATTCGTGTTAAGCAAACCGATCGGCTTAGCGTGCACACCTAGCTGAGCCCAAGTTACCATCTCGAAGAGTTCTTCAAAGGTACCGAGGCCGCCTGGCATGGCAATAAACGCATCACTCAGTTCAGCCATCTTAGCTTTTCTAGTATGCATATCTTGCGTTACAAACACTTTGTTTAATCCTTTATGGGCCAATTTCTCGGTCGCCAGAAATTCAGGCAAGACGCCGATAGCACGACCACCATAACTCAAAGTTGAATCAGCTATAGCACCCATTAACCCCATGCTACCTCCCCCATACACGAGTTCAACGTTTTGTGTCGCTAGAGTCGCACCTAAATCATGGGCGGCTTGGAGGTAGGCTGGGTTATATCCATCTCGTGATCCTGAGAATACACATATTCTTCGAAAGACTCGTTTAATCATTCGCGCATTCGCTCACTTTAGTGCTAATAGTATTGCATTCTTGAAAAATGCTCTGTGGTCTACATATACTGGCCCACCTTTCGACTATGGGAAACCTTTCTGGGGAGGATTCTGTGATGCGCGTCCTGTTAATCAGTATAGTAGCCTTGCTCGTGACTATCTCGGCGAATGCCGGCGACTTCAAGATAGGTGAAATCACTGTTAGAGTTGGCGACGCAGAGAAGGCATTGCGCCCGCAGTTAGCAGAAAAATACCAGTTGGTAGAGATCCGACCCGGCGTCCTCGAGGTTGTCGATAAGGATGACGTTGACGTCCATCATGGTATTGTACAGTTTCGGGACGGAACGATGATCTGGGCGAGTCGTGATGCTGGCGAATTTGAAGGTGAGGGGGTTCGTGAATTAGGGAAGGCGTTGATGGATTCGTTTGCCACCGATATGTACGGCGAAAATGCCAAAGTATCGATTAGTGTTGACACGAATCCCAGATACGAGGTCTACACTATAACCTTCGAGTTTCCTGGGCGGACCGTCATGATGTATGTCGCGAACAAGGGAAAACTCAAGGATGTAACGATTGAGGAGATCATCCTGGCGCCGGTCGATGCTTCTGTGCATTTCTAGTCGCCAATGAAGTGACGTCGTAGTGGCCGGTATCACATGAATTTATGGGTGAAGCGGCTGCAATGAGTACGCCACCGCAGAAGCTGCGGCATATCAATAATTGGTTGTTCGATCTGGACAACACATTGTATCCGGCAACCTGTAATTTGCAGCAGCAAATGTCGGTCCAGGCGCAACGTTTGTTTTGTGAACTGCTCGGCACATCAACACAACAAGCCCGAGAACTGCAAAGGACGTACATGCGGGAATACGGTACGCCGCTGCACGGTTTAATTAAGCATTACGGGGTGACACCGGAGATTTACTTTAACTATATCCATGACGTTGACTATTTGGTTGTTAAATCCAACCCTGCTCTCAAGTTGGCTCTCGAAGGGTTACAAGGGCGTAAGTTTGTTTTTACTAACGGCACTGCGGATCATGCGGATCGCGTATTAAAACGTCTTGGTTGCGCGGCGCAATTTGATGACATATTTGACATCGTGGCCGCGGATTATGCGCCGAAGCCGGACGTCGCCGTGTACCGTCGAGTAGCGGAAGCGGTGGGCGGCAAACTCTCATCAATTGCGTTGGTAGAAGACGTGCCAGACAATTTGCGACCAGCTGCGGCACTTGGGATGACTACGGTTTGGATCCGTAATGCATCTGAGTTTAGTCATGGGAAGGTTGGCGAGCATATACATATTATTGCGGACGATTTAGTCTCGTGGTTAAAAGAAGTCATATCGGCACAAATATCTTCACTGAGGGCTGGAAGCACCCATGACATCGACAAGCGCTAATTACCAACTTCTGATTAATGGCGAGTTGCGAGACGCCGAACGAGGCGCGATATTCGTAGTTGATGATCCGGCTACAGAATCCGTTGTCGCTGAAGTAGCGTGTGCCAGCGTCTCGGATTTGGAAGCAGCCGTGTCTGCAGCAAGGGTGGCCTTTGATCAGGGACCTTGGCCGAGGCTGGCGCCCTTTGCGCGCGGTCGCGTTTTGCAAGCTATCGCTGATGGAATTAGAACTAGATTTGATGAACTCGCTCAACTCGAAACTCGTTGTGGCGGGAAGACGCTTGCTAATTCCCGCAACGAGGTGGATGCGAGCGCACGTGTGTTCGAGTATTACGCCGGTTCCGCCGACAAGTTTTTCGGCGACACGATCCCAATGGGGGCAGATGTTTTGGATTTCACCCTACGTGAACCCATCGGCGTTGTTGCGCAAATCACGCCTTGGAATTTTCCGTTACTGGCGGCATCGTGGAAAACTGCACCTGCGCTTGCGTGTGGTTGTGCAATTATACTAAAACCAGCCAGCTACACGCCTATCACAAGCCTAATTCTGGGGCAGATTGCGCTGGCTGCAGGCATACCTCCTGGGGTCTTCAATGTCTTGCCCGGACCCGGGGGGGAATTGGGGAATAAGATTGCCCGCCACCCAATGATTAACAAGATCGCGTTTACTGGAGAAACACGTACGGGCGCAGAATTGTTAAAGCAATCTGCGGATGACATTAAACGCGTTTCGTTGGAACTTGGTGGGAAAAGTCCGAATATCGTTTTTGCTGACGCCGATCTCGATAAAGCTGCTTCAGCGGCGGTGTCTGGCGCTTTTGGCAATGCAGGTCAAAGTTGTTCCGCGCGCACCCGGTTGTTTGTCGAGCGTGGGATACTTGAGACATTCACCAAGCGTTTAATAAATAGCACGGCGCAGTTTCGTGTCGGCGATCCTATGGCACATGACACGAGTATGGGACCTCTGATTTCGAGCTCGAGTTGGCACACGGTGAATGACTATGTAGAGGGCGCCGTTGCTGAAGGCGCCGATTTGCTATGTGGTGGTGGCCGGCCGGCCGGACTGTCGGAAGGACATTATTTTTCACCGACTGTACTTGCGAATGCGAACAATGACATGCGGGCGGCGCGCGAGGAAATTTTCGGGCCAGTGGTGGTTATGATTCCGTTCGATGATGAGACAGATGCTATCGCGATGGCGAATGACAATGAGTACGGATTAAACGCTTCGGTGTGGTCGCGTGATGTGGGCAAGGCTGTCCGCGTCGCGCGAGCTCTACAATGCGGCATGGTTTCCGTCAATTCGAATGGCAGCGCGAGCCGTTACGGGCTGTTCGCGCCTTTTGGCGGCCACAAGAAATCCGGCTTAGGTCGCGAACTCAGTATGCGGGCACTGGAGTTATATACTGAGGAGAAGAATATTTTCATTGATCACAGTGGCTGAAGTTTCAAGAGGTTATTACTGATCACAACATATATGGCGGCGATTCCACGCCGTACTCTTCGTAGCCCCTGTTACGGACGATGTTGCCGGGGTTTTGGAATTCGGGGAGTACGTACTTCCCGAACATTTCGATGCTCTCCATAATCTTATGGTGACCATGGCCATCCATACGAAGAATCACTTCGTTTATCCCCATTGCTTCGAATTCGCGGATCCGCTTGATGATGTCGTCCGGAGCACCGACGAGAAACCAGGGCAGTGCATCTACCAAATAAGGCAAATCGTCGGAACGATCACCGAGAGTTTCTTTGACTCCAGCTAGGTACGCGTAGCCTGGACTGGTCTCACTGATGGCTCCTTAGAAACTCATTAAAAATTTTGCAAAACCCAAAGACGATGGGCGTGCTTCTTCAAGAGCGACGGCACGAGTGCGTGCACAATGTACGCCGAATACGCCTAACGATATTGTATCTGTAACACCAACGCCAGACAGAGGTTGTGCATCTCTTAACGCGTTTTTGTAGGCCTTAATGCAATCTTCCAAATAGTCCCATGCGAACGGTGAGGCGTTCATGACGCCGGTCCCTATTTTGCCGGCCTCAATATGCGTTTCCAAACTAGTAGCAGCTACATGAATCTCGGGGAATTGAGGTTGGTAAAGACGTGGCCACACTATCGTTGGCTCGATGTTGTAGAACTCACCGTGATGTTCTATCTAATGCAGCAACACAGTTGACATGCTGCGCAATTTAATTCGGCTCGTTGCCTGAGCTACCGCCCCGTACAAAACTTCGGGTGCGGAGATCGTCGCCACAGGATCGGTAAAGTGCTGTTCGGAACTGCCCCAGAAGTCAAAATTCATCTCATCGCAAAACTGTGCTTCTCGTATCACCTCATGTAGGCGGTTTGCTGCTGATGCACCTGGTGGAGTATCGCCCTCTGTCAAGAATCCAAATTTCATCAAAAACCTCCTAGACTGCCTTACAAAATGTGATGTTTTTATCTCATTTAACGTCCACTTGTAAGGTTAGATACGTCGAAGGTTTGTCGGACCTTCGATGCGTTCATAGTCGGGTGAGCAACGGGCTCACCTATCCCCACCGAGCCACGATTGTTCTTGTGGTCGAAAGCAATCGAAGCGCGCCAGCTGACTACGCTCTTGCCAACAATAGCATCATTTCCAGTATTGTCTTGTGGTGCTTGGACCACGGTATAGAGTGATTTCCATAGGTCGCCGTTGTGGTCGAAGATCGCCGCGAACGCGGCCTCGAAATTTTCCCTGTCGATGAACATTAAACGGCTAGCATAGGGGTGATCTTTCCACACTGGGGTTAACTCGACCACGTAGCATCGACGCACTTGCCAACGGTCTTTTGGAATTAGGCTGCTAGGTCCGTAGAATTTCGCATTCTCGTGTTTCGAATTCGCCACGAACAGGATCGACTTCTGTCCGAGGTAGGTCCACTTGAAATCGAACACACGTCCTGAGAATACTGCGAAGTCATCGAAGGTGAAATCGGTGCCCATAAATGAATCGGCGCGTTCCTTCGCAGATAGCCGTCGCACTCGTCGCTGGCTTGGTAGATAGGAGTTTACCTGATCGTCAAGATCGGCAAAGGCGCGCTCGATGACAAACTTAGTCCCTTTCACGTCAAACGGTTCGAAGAATTCGAAGAATTCTTTCCATAGAAATCGATCGGCATCATCCAGATCGATCCGATAGGCTTGACCCGGAAGCATCGCGAGGTGGCTGAGGTACACCCGGTGGTAGGACGTTGTTATAAAACGATCGACGATGCCGCCGCCTTCTAGCCCCGGAGATAGTACTTTTCTTTCACCGCCAGTGTTTGGACGTACCAGACTGATCCGCATTTCGGGGGATTTGTAACCATAATATTGCCAGCGATGGATGTGATTCCACGCCACCATAAGTCCCGCTTCAGAAGGTAAGCCAGCTGCGATACGAGCGTGAGAGAAAGGCATGCCGGCCGCGTAACCCTCAAGCGCACCGTTGGCCCCGAGGGTAGCGCTGTCACCTCCTTCCAGGGTCGCTTTTTGATAGATCGCCGGCGCTTCAAAGCGGTACGCCTGCTCGATCTCGATCGCAACTTCCGGAAACTGCATTGCTTCGAAAAACCCGGGGACGACGAAGGGTTTTAGCACGTCAAAATGCTCAATTGCAATGATAGTGTTTGTAGTTAGTCCATCATGCGCGTAACGAAATTCCTCTAGCCAAGCGAGTACGTCATCCCGTGTGGGTGCTGCAATTGTTATTTGCAGCGGCAGCAATGCAATTGCGAGTATCGCTAGTGGTAGCCTCGGGGGCTTGGCCCGCGATAGCGAAGGCTTCACTTCAGCTTCAAGAAGATGCATTGCAAATATGCCCGGCTTATCTGAGTCAAAAGATTCTGTTCGAATCTCAACTGTGACACAACTGTTGTCCCGTGTCGTGCCGACTAGCATTCAACCAAGTGGCAGGATATTCAAGGTAGCTGGCCTTCCGCCGAAGTTGAATGCCGCTTTCGAGGCACGTATGCTCGAGATTATTATTTCCATAATTATAGATACGGAGGACTTTCATGAGCGATCGAAAAGGAATTGAACCCGGTGCGATGAAGGTCGGGCTGATGATGCCCCAGGGGGACGGTATGCGCGGACCGGGCACGCGTCGCTGGAGCGACATGGCGGCGATGACGCGGCTTGCCGAGGACACGGGTTTCGACTCCGTATGGGTGGTCGATCATTGGCTGTACCTGCTCGAAGGCGAGGAGACCGCGCGTGGCTACTGGGAGGCCTGGACGCTGCTGACGGCGATGGCGGC
>DPMX01000301.1:4352-10231 GCA_003540955.1 Gammaproteobacteria bacterium | reverse complement strand
GCGCTGGGTACCAACAATACGGTTTCTTAACGACTACCACGCCGATGAACTTTACATAAGAGCTTTAGCTAAATCAGTCCAAACTTACTGGGCGAAACACGGCCGTGGAAATCACCTATTGATATCATTCCATGGGACACCGAAAACGTCTTTACTACGTGGCGATCCCTATCACTGCCAATGCCAAGCTACCGCCCGCTTGTTAGCGGAGCACCTTCAAGTCTCTGAGTCTGATTGGTCCATAGGCTTTCAATCTCGCTTTGGTTGGAACGAGTGGCTACAACCTTATACAACGACCAGACTGCAAAAACTTGGCAGTGAAGGACTTAAACAAGTTGACGTCGTTTGTCCCGGATTCGCGGTGGATTGTCTCGAAACACTCGAAGAAATCGAACTTCAGTACAACAAAGAGTTCATCAAATCCGGTGGCGGATCGCTACGCTATATCCCCGCGCTAAACGATTCTCCTGATCATATCGATATGCTGACCTCACTAACGCTAAGAAATATCGCCGGTTGGAACGAAGCGGAACCGAACTGGGATTCCTCGCTCGACAAAAGCAAGCGCGAAGCCGTAAAGATACGTGCTGATAGAATGAAAAACCATCTTTGAGATCAAAACCCATAAAGTGCCGTAATCAACAGCTACGACGGTGCGTGTATAGTCACCATCAGGATTCGTCGGTGCGGTGCGGTGCGGTGCTCCCACAGGTACACTCCCTGCCAGATCCCAAGTGCTAGAGAGCCATTATCGATCGGTATAGTCATTTCAGATTGCGTAATCACCGACCGAATATGTGCTGGCATATCATCTGACCCTTCCTGAACATGGCTATAACGGGAATCGCCGTCCGCGACAAAATCACCCATGAATAATTCGAGGTCAGCTCGAACGTTAGGATCAGCGTTCTCGCACAAAATTAAAGAGGCACTGGTGTGCTGCAAAAACAGATGGCATAACCCGCAGGTCGCGCCAGAAGATGCTACCAATGACTCAATGTCTCGCGAAATCTCAACCATCCCGCGTCCTTTGGTAGCAATATTAAGACGTTCTTGAAACCACATGCGTTAGTATCTCCTGCAAAGGTCTGCGATGCTGCGGTGGTACGCTCGCTGGATAACCGTACCAAAACAGACCAACGACGTAGACCTTGTCGTAGCTCATCCCCACCAAATCGAAAAATCGCCGGTCCCGGGTTACCTCACCCGTAGTCCATTTTAGGCCTATTCCCTGCTCCCAAAGATACAACGCCACATTCTGTACGGCACAGCAACACGCCGCATAATCTTCACGGCGACGAAGATCTTCGTCGCTAATCTCACAACTTACTACCAGCCAGCCAGGCATTTCAGCCCAACGCTTGCGCTTGATTTCAGCGACTTTACAACCTTTTTCCTGAGCCACGATGTCGGCATTGAGATCGGAAATTCGGCGTCCAGTAGCACGGTCTAACAGGTAGAAATGCCAGGGCTCTGTGCGGTGATGATTTGGAGCCCAACGCGCGAGGTCGACGGCTTGCGTAATAATCTCCGATGGCGGCGAAGTTTGACTGAAGTAATGTATAGTGCGGCGCTCACGCAGGACACGTGCGACACCCTCAAATTTATGTCCGTCGGATTTAGACATCCTCTATAAACCCCATCAAGATAAGACCCAAACTCTCAGTGATTATAACGACATATCGCTATATAGGTTGCCAAGAACAGTCACAGATACATTCGCACTATGCTAGACATCAGCCGGCCAAGTTAAAATACGTGCCAGCGGATAATTGGATCGATACAATATTGTTTAGCACGGTTCGTTAATATGATGTGCCGAGCCGTGTTTTCTGTCACCCTAAAGAAATGTCAACTGTGCTAACAATGCAAATACAGTTGCTCCTTCTGAGAGACATGATGCTAAGCAGAAGAAATCAACCGTGAAAATCGACACACTAGGAATATTTGGGGGTGCGGGCTTTGTTGGCACCCACATCGCCAACTCCACCGCTGCGCTCGGAATCCGGGTGCAAATATTCACTCGTTCTCGAGATCGAGCGCGGCACTTGTGGCCACTTCCACATACGGAACTAATAGAGATTAGCCCTTATAACGAAAGTAGTATTTCGGAGAAAATCTCCGAATGCGACGCAATTATTAATCTCATTGGGATTTTAAATGAGAAGCGTGACAACGGTGCGGAGTTTCGCCATGTTCACACGGGCCTGACTAAGATGCTCCTAAAAGCATGCACTGATGCCTCGGTGAAGCGTTATATCCATATGAGTGCGCTAAATGCCGAGCCGTTTTCGACGAGTTATTATCTGCGCACAAAGGGCGAAGCTGAGGTTGCTTCAATGGCCGCCCACGACGCCGGCTTGCCAACAACGATATTCCGGCCATCAGTGATCTTTGGACCTCACGACAGTTTCTTCAATCGTTTCGCTACTCTTTTGAGGATATGTCCAGTATTACCTCTTGCTTGCGCTGCCACAAAATTTCAACCGGTGTTCGTCGGCAATGTTTCTGAGGCTATTCTGAACGCACTAACTGACCGTAAAACGTTCGGTATGCGCTACGACCTCGGTGGGCCTGAGGTGACCAGCCTGTTGGAGGTTGCCCGATATACCTCCAATCTGATTAAGAGTAGCGCGCTTATCGTACCTTTAGGTCCAGCAATGTCAAAATTGCAAGCGAATATTTTCGAGTATTTTCCAGGTAAGCCGTTCTCTCGAGACAACCTTCGCTCGGCGAGCCTCGACAGTGTATGTCGCGAAAACAATGGGTTGTCTCAACTCGGTATCCAATCCACCGCCATCAACGAAGTCGTACCGACCTATCTCGGCGGGAAGTTTGAACGGATGCGCTACTACAATTTTCGATCTGAAGCTCGACGAAAATAAATATGTCCGGCAAAACTAACTGCACGAGTATGCGTATCTATAAGGTCGGGGGGGCGGTTCGAGATCGCCTCCTAGGGCGGAAAATTAAAGACTGTGATTGGGTTGTCGTAGGATCAAACCCAGAAGAAATGAATCAACTTGGGTACCGACGGGTCGGGAAAGATTTTCCAGTATATCTACATCCCGAGACCCATGAAGAATATGCTCTCGCTAGAACGGAACGCAAAACAGGCTGTGGCTACTATGGCTTTAGTGTCGATTTTTCTACTACCATTACTTTAGAAGAGGACCTTTCACGGCGCGACTTGACGATAAACGCCATTGCCGAAACCGAGGATGGGTCGCTGATCGATCCTTTCAACGGCCAAGACGATTTACATGCCGGCATACTCCGCCATATTAGTCCTGCTTTCGTCGAAGATCCTCTCAGAGTTCTTCGAGTCGCCCGCTTCTCTGCATGCCTTGGTTTCGATGTTGCACCGGAAACCAACGCATTGATGAGTGAAATATCTACCGGGGAAGAATTGCTTTCCATTGCCGCAGAGCGAGTATGGTCGGAGTTAGAAAGGGCTCTTTGCGAGATACAACCTGACCTGTTCATTCGGACCTTGAGAGACTGCGGTGCACTTATGGTTTTGTTTCCGGAAATTGACCGTTTGTTCGGGATTTCGCAACGGGGAATACACAATTCGAAAAAAAATACTGGTGAATGTCTGTGTCTAGCCTTAAGGCGAGCCGCAGAACGTAAAGTAGGGCCGACTGTAATTTTTGCAGTATTAGCAAAACACATCGGGGAAGGCACAACGACTCCAAACTTGTCACCTACCCGTGTCGGTTCCGGCGATGACACTGTTAGCAATTTTTGCGATAGGTTTAAAGTGCCGAAGTCTCATCGCAAACTGGCACTCGCAGTCACTAAATATCACCCACAGATCCATAGTGCACGGGAGTTGGCGCCGAAGGAGTTACTCAAGCTTTTGTTAGATTTAGATGCCTTGCGACGACCAAAACGCTTGGAAGAGATCCTCGTCGCCTGTGAGATAGACCCACTACCCAAGAGTGGGGAATCGATCGGTGCCTATCCATCTACCAATTATGTGCGTGAAGCATGTGAAATTGTTCGCACGGTAGATACACGAAAACTCACCGACAAAAACCTCAATGGCGAAGCATTAAGAGTCGCCCTAGAGAACGCTAGATTAGCCGCCCTAACAAAATCTAAACTTCATTGAAAGAATTGTTAGCGACCGAGGTCCGCCTCTGCAGACTTCTTCATCCACGCGGGTGCAGTTGGGCCAAAACCTCCATGGAACAACGTGTCGCGCCTTACTTTTTAGCAAAATTAAAATCGTCTGTAGAAACTACGTCGCTATTTTTGGCGAATGCGTCAACTATCGTCCCATATATTTGCCTGAATTTAAGATCGCATGTGTGGCCGGCAATCAATATGCCGTTTAAGATCGATTACCCCAAAGTTCCATCAATCTTCGATCGCGGCCGCAATTAAATCTATAAAATTTATACCGGAACGGATTCTTTAGGTAATAATCCTGATGGTAATCCTCAGCCGGATAAAACTTTCCCGCAACGACAATCTCCGTAACAACTGGTGCAGAAAAAAGCTTAGTTCGCACCAAAGACATCTTCGACGTATTTGCTAGAGATTTTTGCTCCTCATCATAGTAAAAGATTCCTGTTCTATATTGGCTACCTCGATCGCAGAACTGCCGATCTGGAGTCGTAGGATCAACATTTAACCAAAACACTTCCAGTAGCCTCGTATAAGAGACTTTAGTTGGGTCATATATTACCTGTATCGCTTCAGCGTGCCCTGTATCTCCGGCGGAAACGTCTTTATAAGTCGGGTTTTTTGTATGACCGCCAATATATCCAACGGTAGTAGATATGACTCCCTCTAATTTGTCGTAGGGTGGCTCCATGCACCAAAAACAACCTCCCGCAAACGTCGCGATTGCCGTCGGGATGACGCTCTCTGTTGCAGATACTGATGGTGCTGAACTCACCTGTAAAGTCGTACCACCGTAAAGGAGTGCGGCGAACAGAAACAAAAGTTTCCAACCCCGCTTCATTTATCTCTCCATATAGTCGTCATAGTTCCCATATAATACTGCTCTGGTTGCAGTAAGTTACATTAGCAATACAAACTAGATCAACTCTGGGTGACCGAAGATGATTTGCACATAAACCTGTTTACACGTACCGCTATAAATAAACTGTTAACAAAACCGTCCCGAGCGCAAACCGATAGAGAACGAATGGTAAAACTCCCACTTTTTCTAATATTCTTAGCAAGATCCCGATGCATAAAAACGCGCTAAGACTAGCACCGGCCACGACGATAAGAACACCCGCCCAATCGACAACTACTCCGCTTTCGAATAAACGCCAGGCCTCGTAACCTGTCGCCAATAAAATTACCGGAATGGCCAAGAGGAATGAAATACGGGCCGCTGCAGAGCGAGTGAACCCAAGGGCAAGTCCTACGCTAATTGTGATTCCTGATCGTGACGTACCAGGTATCAACGCTAATGATTGCGCAAATCCAATTAGCGCAATATCAGACCACCGCAAGGTGGTTGTGATCCGAACTCTCTTCCCAAACCAGTCGGCTAACCACAGAATAACGCCGAATCCAATCGTCGTAACAGCAATTATCACTGGGTCACGCAGTTGTAACGATATGAAATCTCGTGTGAGCCAACCGATCATCGCAACCGGAATCGTCGCCCAAATAACTGCCCAACCGAGTTTACTATCTTCATATGCAGGGCCCCCGGAAAGACTTTTACACCAACGCGAAAGCATGTTGTGAAGGTCTGAACGGAAGTAGACAATAACCGCGATCAAGGTGCCAAAGTGCGCTGCCACGTCGTATGCCAATCCATGATCTGGCCAGCCACTGATATATGGCAACAAAATCAAATGCCCTGAGCTTGAGATAGGTAGAAACTCGGTGCTCCCTTGGAGCACCGC
>DPMX01000301.1:0-4041 GCA_003540955.1 Gammaproteobacteria bacterium | reverse complement strand
TCCCTTGGAGCACCGCGATCGCGATTAATTGCGGGAGAAGCAAAATTTATATTCCATAATCTTATGAAAATTCAGAGTCGGCGCCGATCATCACGAAGTTTAAATCCGCTCAAAGCTAAATTGTATCCTTTCCCTACTGCTAAAACTTTAAAGCTCGCACCCATCTCAGTGGGCAGTGTAAGAACCTTTATTTCGTGCGCAATTCGAAGTCTGCCTACGTCGTTAACGGTCGATGATCTCTGTTCAGCCTCGTCGAGCAATCCTGTCGCCAACAAAAAGTTAGCCTGCTCCGAAAAACCCAAAATCTGTAGATCACAAATATCGACAGCTTCAGCAACATTCGTAAAATCAACTGATGCGGTAATATCTTGAAGCCCCGGATAACGAAATGGATCGGTGTGTTTCCTGTGGCGGAAATAACATTGTAAGGTGCCATTCGATCGTTGCGGGTGATAATACTCTTGCCGCGGATAACCGTAGTCGATTATTAAAGCGACGGCGTCCCTCATCATCCGCGACATGTCTATGATCCATGGTTGTACACCAATGTTGATCTCAGAAACATATTCGCTCGAATGGTTAATAATGTTTCGCGACACAACCCTACGCACTTGCTTGCTGAGCAAAGGATCAGCAGGTGCATCCAACCATGAAAATTCGTTACCCACTAAGTGCACACGACGTTCATAGATCTTGCCAGCGATAGTTTTAAAACACTTTAAGGGTAGTGCATCGAGAATTTCATTGGCAAGTATCACACCGTCTAGTGGAGCTTGGGGCAATTGTGACAACCATTTAACTCGATTGAGTAAGGTGGGCACGTATTGGGCAAGTGTCTGTCGTTGCCGTTCACGCATTAGAGGACTGAACTCTAAGATTTCATAACTCTCTGGTAGTCCACCGGTTTTCTCCAAGTCAGCTAAAATCTGCGCAGCAAGTAGCCCACTCCCTGCACCAAACTCAAAAATGCGGCCACCGGTATTTTCTAGAATTTCTCGGCATTGCCGTGCAATACAACTCCCAAACATCGGCGATAATTCGGGAGCGGTAATGAAGTCACCTTCAGTCCCGAGTTTGACTGCACCAGCTTGATAATAACCTAGCCCGGTCTTATAAAGCGCCATCTGCATATAGTCGTCGAAGCCGATATGCCCATGTGTCGCTATAGCTCGACGAATATAATCGCGGAGTTCATTCGATACTGCTAATGCGCTTTCGGATGGTTCAGGTAATTCGTTCGCATGTAGCATAATGCTTCTTTCTATGTGTTTCGGTCGACCGGTTCAGTGGTGTTGCTTATTGTACAGTCTCGTCGCGACTCTAACTGCCATCACGAGGCACCGTGGCGTCATCAGGGAGCGCACGAAATCAACCAACATTAGCAATCGACGGAGGATCCGATGGACAAGACAGTACTCATCACCGGCGCCGGACATCGTATTGGCGCACAAATCGCTCGCTCGCTACATCGTAATGGGTTTAGTATCGCCGTTCATTACAATAGCAGCCACGCACAGGCGCAGGCGCTAGTCGCTTCTTTAAACGCCGAACGCAAAAACACGGCCATAGAAATACAATGTGATTTATCTTCTGGACCATTCGTTGATAAATTGATCGGAGCCGTCAGCAATCACTGGGGTAGGCTTGATCTCCTGATCAATAATGCTTCAATCTACGAGCCTTCGGACCTAAGTGTTGAAGATCCGGATGCCTGGAATCGCATCATTTCAACCAACCTGCGGGCACCATATATGCTTAGTGTCGGCGCGTTACCAATGCTGCGAGAAGCGCGAGGCGCAATTATCAACCTAACCGATATCTACGCATTACGGCCACAATTAGGCTATGCAGTTTATTGTGCATCCAAAGCTGGTCTGGTCGGGTTGACTAAAGCGTTGGCGCTAGAGCTCGCTCCAGACATTCGGGTCAACGGAGTAGCACCAGGCCCAATCGTATGGGCACCAGGTGACGACCCGCATCATCGTCTCGAAGTGATGCAAAAAACGCCACTCGGCCGACTGGGGACAGAAACCGACGTCGCTAACGCCGTGTGCTACATCGCTACCGCCTCCTATGTGACCGGTCAAATAATCGAAGTCGATGGCGGACGTTCAATTTTTATATAGTAGATTAACAGATTCACTTGAAAAGTCGGGCGATGCGCTTTTCGTTATTCAACAAAATCCGAAAAGTCGATCATTGGCGAACCGAGGAACCAACGCTCTTCTTCTTCTCCATACCACCAAAATTGATCGTCTCGGGCTGATGTCGCTCGTCCACTATCAATATCATAAAACTCGATTTCTGCGATAACTTTCGCCTCAGTATTGGTCTTAGATTTAATTTCATCAGCGATCACAAATTGAGTAATTTTATATCGACTCATATCTTCAAAATCTATTTCGCCTTTCGAACCGTTACGTGCTTTTACATACTGAGTGGCCTGGTCGTAATATCCCCACCGCATCAGTTTTCGATAAGTATTTACATCGACCTGTAACTGCGTGGCGATCTCTCGTTGGTTGAGAATCTTTATGGGATTACACGCTGCCATTACTACCAAGACAAGCAGCAGAACAATGGATGAAAACGCGGATATTCTCACGGCTGCTCTAATGGTAACGACAGCATATAGCGACTTGACTCCCTAAACACTTCAAGAACCCACATGTTACAACTTGAGCGACTCATTTAAACGGTAAACTTCCGAAAAAATCGTCGTGACGTTACGCAATATGCCTCCCTTGTAGACGCACTTTTCCCACATTGCTTCGTAAGACTCTCCAACCTCTGGGTGACGGGTTTTAGGAGCAATTTCTGCAAGCGGTTTCAAGACATAAGCACAATTCGAAATATCCGTACTAGGAATACGATGATTTCCAATTTGCAATTGCAAATCATCGTAAGTCAGCAAGTCGAGATCGAGAGTGATCGAGACGTAATTCTGCCGCAAGTGCTCTCGGCCATGTGCAGATTCGATAGTTTTTAGGACCTCGATAACACCTTGAACATCATGGCTGCTGTCGCAACCGAGGACAAGATTATAAAACTCTTTGCCCTCGCAGCCGACCGGCTCGGTCGCATACGTTTTAGATAACTTGAGTTTCCCAAAATGTCGCATAAGTGAGCGCAAAGCACTTGCGATGTTTTTTTCTGCATTACAATTACTACCGACTCCAATATAAATCTGCGCCATCGTCATCAATCATCGAGTCGTAAACTAAATACGCCTACGCTCGATGATGACACCTACGTCCCGCACACCCTTTAACGCACCTTGCTTATTGATCCGAACGCGTAGCCACTCAACACCAAACTCACTAATTAGTATTTCGGAAATAGTTTCCGCTAGCGCTTCTACTAACAGAAATTCGCTTTCATTGGCAAGTTTGACTAAGCGATTTGCAACCGCTTTATAATCGACGGTATCTTCAATCGCTTCACTGCTCGCGGATTTAGCAATATCGGTTCCGAGATCCAGATCGACGAGAACCGTTTGCTTGACTTGCCGCTCCCATTCCCATATCCCAATGATCGTTTCGAGACGCAACCCGTGTACGTAGACGATATCCATAGCTATATTCGATTGCCCGACCAACAATTTCCGAGATAGTAACAGACAAAACCATGCGGCCGGGCTTGAAAGCTGAAATAGCTTCGTATCCAATATATACATGACTGTGCTCTGGCTAATTGGTGGATACCTATGTGGCTCGGTATCGACGGCAATCGTTATCTGTTACATGCTGGGGTTCGGCGACCCGAGGGCTGTCGGATCAAAAAACCCCGGCGCCACTAACGTACTTCGAGAATTCGGCAAGATTGCTGCCGGGTTAACTTTGTTTGGCGATATCATAAAGGGATTCATCCCTGTCGCAGTCTGTATATCCTTAGGTTTCGATCAACTTAGCATTGCGCTGGCCGGTGTCGGTGCATTCGTCGGTCACCTTTTCCCAGTCTTTTTTAGGTTCACCGGCGGGAAAGGCGTCGCAACTTTGATTGGCATCCTATTGGGTTTCGACGTTTGGCTGGGAGTGGCTT
>DPMX01000133.1 GCA_003540955.1 Gammaproteobacteria bacterium | reverse complement strand
TACATGAAATAAGCGAAGGGATAGCCGCCTTAAACGAGGCCCCGATTCGCGCTAGCGCGACAAAATAAAACGCAGGTTCAGACCGATGACATACATTGCAAAACCAAAACTCGCCCACCCTGGAATTCCTACAAACAAACTGGGTTACACCCGCCGCTACTACGAAGGGGCCGTATCGACATTGTGTGCCGGTTGCGGCCATGACTCCATCAGTGCAGGGATAGTACAGGCATTTTTCGAACTCAGTATCGAGCCGCATCGAGTCGCGAAACTCTCTGGAATAGGGTGTTCTTCGAAAACACCAACCTATTTCCTAGGGAGTTCGCACGGTCTAAACAGTGTACACGGGCGGATGCCATCGGTGCTCACTGGTGCGAACCTTGCCAACCGTGATCTAATTTATCTCGGCGTATCAGGGGACGGTGACTCGGCATCTATTGGACTCGGGCAATTCGCTCATTGTCTGCGAAGAGGCGTCAATATGGTCTATATCGTCGAAAACAATGGCGTATATGGTTTGACGAAAGGTCAATTCTCCGCTACCGCCGACAAGGGATCGAAATCGAAGCGAGGTATTACAAACTCTGATAGTAACATCGACATGGTTGGGCTTGCCCTGCAGCTCGGCGCGACTTTTGTAGGGCGTAGCTTCTCTGGTGATAAGGCTCAACTAGTACCGCTACTCAAGGCTGCCATTAAACATCAAGGAGCAGCATTTATCGACGTAATCAGCCCTTGTGTAGCCTTCAATAACCACGCCGGGTCAACAAAAAGCTACGATTATATTCGCGAACATAACGAGGTTTTAAATCGACTGGATTTTATGCCACAGCGCGAGCCTCTCACGGCCAATTACTCACCCGGTGAAATTGAAGAAATTCGGCAACACGATGGGCAAATAATCCGCCTGCGGAAGGTGTCGCAGGATTATGATCCCCATGACCGTATTTCGGCAATGAATATACTCCAAGCGCGTGCCGCAGAAGGAGAGATTGTTACCGGCCTAATTTATCTCGATTCCGAAGCCGAGGACCTCCATAGGAATCTGAACACCGTTGAACTCCCGCTCAACACCCTCGGTGAAGAGGAGCTGTGTCCCGGTAGCGCCGTGCTCCAAGCGTTCAATATCAGTTTAAAGTAGTTTGATTTTGTAGCCACACCGGTTGATGCGGCCTGTTTTGTCGCAGATTCAGACCGATGGTATTAGCTCAACCCGCTCTTTTATCCGAAGGGATTAGCGCTAAGCAATGCCCGTAAAGACTGCTATGGGTTCATGAAAGTCGAGCATTGTGCAAAGATAAGATAAGGTTAGCCTACTCAATAGTAGCATTTGAATCAAACCAATGAACGAAACACGACAATCGTTATATATCCTCGCCATTATCTTAATTTCGTTATTGGCTCAAAACTTTGCATTTGCTCAGGAATCAATCAACACAACACCAGGGGCAGACGAGCCATCGCCGATACCTAGCTCTTTGATATCACCACGCGCGACCATGGAAACATTCTTGGGCGCCATGCGTGCTGTTCGTGGTGGTAATAGCGAAAAGTTTGAACAGGCGATCGCAGCTTTAGATCTTTCCGAAATTAACCCTTTGGTTCGTGCAGAGAAAGGACGCGACCTCGCCTGGATATTACAAGAAGTTATCGACCGAACCCGAAAGCCGGACCTCAATCGCTTTTCAGATCAAACAATAGGCGAGCCGTTCGTCTTCCAGGTCTATGAAAATGGCAAAATTGAAATCGATTTTACCGAGCACCAAGGTTGGCGCTTTAGTACTTCAACCATAGCGGCGCTGCCGGCATTACTCGACGAGTTGCCCGATTCCGACAAAGCGAAGGGAACTGGCGACATCCGCGCAACCCGCATGCCACTTCATCTGCAACTCAGAGGAATGATCCCTTCTAAGTGGAAAGAACAAGGCCTGATCCTTGAGCGCTGGCAGTGGATCGCGATTTTCATCATCGTTCTTCTCGGAACGATTATAGACAAACTCGTTGCAGTTTTGTTGCGTTTGGGTGTCAAATTTTGGCGCACGCGATATGCAAAAGGCAGCTTTCGTAATATTTCTGACGCTATCCTCAGACCATTCGGCCTAATGGCCATGGCGTTCACCTGGTGGGCAGGTCTGAATACGCTTGGACTCGCTGCCACCATCCTAGTTATCTTACTGATATCGGTTAAATTCCTCGCGGCCCTATCTACTGTCTGGGCCGCTTATCGATTAGTCGACCTACTTGCAGCGTTCCTACATGACGCGGCCGCAAATACCGAGAGCAAACTTGACGACGCAGTCGTCCCCCTGGTGACGAAAACAATGAAAGTGTTTGTCACAGTGATGGGTGCGGTATTTATCGCGGACAATTTAAATATTGACGTTACGAGCCTATTGGCAGGTCTCGGTCTAGGTGGCCTCGCATTCGCGCTAGCGGCAAAAGACGTCGCCGGGAATTTATTTGGATCCGTCACAGTTTTACTCGACCAAACTTTTAACATCGGTGATTGGGTGATCATCGGAGACGTTGAGGGCTCGGTTGAACATATCGGCTTTCGAAGTACACGCATCCGGACATTCTATAACTCACTAGTTTCAGTACCGAACTCGAACCTAATCACTGCAAACGTCGATAACATGGGTAAACGAAGTTATCGCCGCTTGAGTTGCAAGATGTCTCTTGCGTATAACACCCCACCAGATCGAATCGATGCGTTTTGCGAAGGCGTTCGCGAGCTCGTGCGTCAACATCCCTATACTCGCAAGGACTATTTCCACGTCTACCTTAACGAATTTAGCGCTTCTGCACTGGAGGTATTAGTCTACGTCTTTTGGCAGACCCCGGAATGGGGTACAGAGCTACGCGAACGGCATCGATTTTTAATCGATTGCCTTCGGATCGCTAGACGACTTGGTGTCGAGTTCGCTTATCCGACACAAACTTTGTATATGAGAGAAAGCGACGGTGAACTCCCTACCCCGGAAGTCGGTGAATTTTCACCGCCCCAATCTGAGCGGGACGCGATGAAACTAGGGAGTGCCGAAGCGCGCTCGGTAGTCGCTGCCACACTTGGACTTGGGGTTATTCCACCGCCGGCAAACACGGCCGACGGTGGGCAGGAAGACGATAGCGAATAATAAGGATCAATAACTTGTTACGAAAAACGCAACGATTTCTTAATTCGGTGCGAACGCCTCCAGTGCTTCCCAGTCAGGCCCAGCTTGGCCATCGACTCGTAGGGGTTGGATCACAACTTGATCTGCGCCACCATCGAAATACTGTTGAAGTTTTTCCTTGATTTCGTCAGCCTCACCCCAAAAGACCATGGCATCCATCAGCCGATCACTCCCCCCGTCTTTCAAGTCATCCTCATTAAAACCTAGCCGAAACCAGTTTTTGAAATAGTTCGGCATCGGCATATAAAACCCTAAGCTTGCACGCGCTATCTCGCGCGCCTTTACGGGGTCCGTACACAGCAGGACTTTTTGCTCGCAAATTACGGCCGCATCCGGACCCATATTACTGCGTGAAATGTCTGCCTGCTCGGGAGTGATGTTGTAGGGAAAAGCACCGAGTGTTCTCTCGGCCGCCAGTTGCGACATTTTTGGTCCAAGTGCCGCTAACACAACCTGCTTTTGCGGCGGCACGCCACCCATCGCGGCCCACGCTTTATCCATTCCGTCGAGATAGTCGCGCATTGCTGAGAGAGGGTGTTTGTACTCGTGGCCGCGCATATCGGACACCAGCACCGGATGTGATACACCAAGGCCAAGAACGAAACGACCATCGTATAAAGAATTTAAGGTGTTATGCCCACTCGCGGCAGCGGCTGGGTCGCGCGCGTATATGTTGGCAATTCCGCTAGCCACGTTGAGCCGCGTGGATTGGCTTAACAAATAGCTACCAAGGGCAAACGTCTCATAGGTAACTGCCTCTGGATACCACAGGGTAGAGTATCCGAGGTCCTCAAGCCGCGCCACCATATCACCTAATTGCCCCGCGTTTAACGCGTCGGTCATAGTGAATACACCGAATTTTCCAAACTTCATAAGAGACTCCGATTAATATTAATAGAAGCAGGATAGCGCGTAGCGGGCGTTGGCGGTAGCTCGGACCCGTAAAACATGCACTTGAAGCTTTTCAATTTCAACAGCTCTTTACAGTCCAATTATCTGACCGGTGAAAACGGTGCAGCAAGTACAATTTTATTCCGCTGCGAAACCAACGTTTCCTTAGGCCCCTTAGGCGGCCAGATCCCTTTCGCAACCGCCTCGGCACGAACAGCGCTCCGGTGTTCCAAGCTTTCGTATCCCCAAATATGTACGAGCTTAAATAAGCCACCGATCTCTGAATGCATTGCCATTATTAACGGCGATAGCTCGATCCGCCTAGCCACTTTCTTTTCCCAATTGCGATATACCTCCGGCATCATACCGGGAAGGATCTGATATTCGCGCCATTCGAATATCGGCCCCAAGCTGCCTTCAGCCATCGTTGGGGAAAACGGAGCTGGAACGAAGATCTCGGAATTCATTGTCTCAGCCAGATGCGCGACCTTAGGAGGCCAACCGAGTTTTTTCTCGGGTGGAAATAGCGCCCGCTTTCGCTCCCTATCACCTAAATCTTTGAATGGCCAAACATGAATTACCTCGTTTAACGGCCCTATCTCCGTGTAAAAAAACCCGCTAAGTTTTGAAACCTTTTCCCGTATCGGCAACGCGCGTTCGAATGTGTCGATAAATTCAGGCACTGAGCGCGGTTTCAATTGATATGTTCGCACTTCGTAGATCATTTTGATTCCCTAATTAACAGTGTGTTGGCACTGGCAAAAAGTTTTTGGTAGTCTATCGAACATCATAACGAATAGCGTCCGTCGCTCCAAAATTTAATCAAGCCATCTCCGCGACGCAAGTGTTACGATGATGTCCGGCATTGTGACACGCCACAACCTCACCTTGATCACAAAATGAAAGCGAATTTTAACGAGATCCGAGTTGAACTCTGATAATACGAACGACTACGTAACGAAAGTCCAGCCTGGGCTTACACGAAAGCAATTTGTTGGTGATGCGCTTTTCCTCGTTCAAATAATCACTGCGGTTGGATTCATCGGTACCCAAGCAAGGTTGATGCTATCGACAACCGAAGGAATCAGCCTGACATGGCTGTCGTTTTGGGGCATTTTTCTCCTAATCAATCTGTCGTTGTCATACAAGGCTCACCGACTTCAACCCAGTCGGGTTACCTACCAAACCATGGTCACCTACGCGGCTTGGACTATAGTGGTGGTGTTCTGCATCGGGATCTACATCTGGCAGAACGTGACTTTCTGGACTCCTTTGGATACATGGACTACTGGCCTGGCAATAACCGGCATTATCGCAACACTTATCATAGGTTATCGGAACCGACTGACTATCGTTGATCCAATTGTTCGTGGATACCTTGGTGTGTTCTTCAAAGGCGTACCCCAATTAACGCTTGCCTATAATATTATCTTAGTAGGGGGTTCGGGCATTTCGACCTTCGCGATCGTTACTGGGCATATAAACATTTGCACCCGGTTAGGACAGGTAATAATGTCACTTCGCGAAGCCAGCTGGGACCGCAACCGTCGCGGTTGTGCTATCGGAGAGATCGCGAATGAAGGTAGTTGGATTGTCGCCACAGTAGCATGGCTTATCGTCTAGTTTCGTTCTTCCATTGCTTTCGAACAAATACAGTCACTATGTTCGAAATGCTTTTTGGAGCTATACCGATCGTGTTCCGGGCATTGGAATCCCGGTCGCAGCCGCGGTCGCAAGTGTCATTGAGCGCAGGTCTTCGGGTTCCAAGTTATGCAACTGGGTCTTGCCGGCACACCGTGCCATCATAGAGGCCTCCGCAGCGTGTGCTTTAAGGAGATTTGCCACTGCCTCACCACGGTCCTCTACAGTATAGTCGGCTGTGAATTCCAACCCGCGTTGCATGATGGATCCGCCCATCGCCAACCCCAAGGGCAAACTGTAAACCACCGCCTTACACCCCATAGCGATTAACTTCGCTGCATCCGTACCGGATCGCGCGCCACCGTACCATATGAGATCGATCGCCTCTTCTTTTTTTAGCTTCCGTAACACCGAAATTGCCTCGCGCAAAAGCGTTAGATCTGGCGGGCCCGCCAGCTCATTCCATTGCTCGAGTGGGTTCCCGTTACCGCACAATAGTAAGAATTCGAAACCACTATCGAGCCCGTAGACAATCACTTCTTCCAAAGTTTCACGAGTGTATGTTGCCATACCCCGCAGTTGAGCAGTCGCGGCTGAAAGATCAATTGGCTCGAATCGCTCGCCCTGCACGTATACTAATGCCGCGGCCGCGGGGTCAGCGCTTGCACCCGAACCAATTAACTGGATCCACAACACATCATCCTCGAGGGGGGAGGTGCCAAGATAACCACACGCCACTTGGCGCAAACCGTCGGCTAGACCATCTTTCACGACACCCACTTCCGAATCAAAACCGGTGGCAAAAAA
>DPMX01000231.1 GCA_003540955.1 Gammaproteobacteria bacterium | reverse complement strand
CGGTGGTTGTTGCGTCCTCGACATAGCCGAGTGCTGCAGCCATCGGATCGTTCGGTGAAAGCGGAGGCAGATCAGCCGAGAACGCGACACTTTGCGCACCCATTGCCGCGACACCTGTAACACCACATTTAAATAAAAATTGTCGTCGGTTACTACCATTCTTAATTACAGACACTCCAATGATTAAAAGATACTGAGATGCTAGAAGCTATGAAGTCAAGCCCATCCGCCTTCCTGGATTTCATCAACAACACGGCCGCGATCGTTCCCTCTATTTACAATCCGACTTTATTCTGAACTTCCACCTAACCATCCCGGAGGAGCACCACCCTGCAACGGTGACGGTGGCGGTGGCAGTTTGCGCTTTTCACCGAGCGCCGCTGCACCAGGATCATCCGGTATTGGTTGCCCCGCCATGAAGCCGCGAATCTCAAACGGAGGTTCATCAGCGCCGTAAGCAGATTGTAACCTTTCACCAATTTCCGCCTCTGCAACGCCGGCCGTACGCAGCCTCCCTGCGGACACATCGAACGCCTGCTTCGGGTAATATTGTGGCAACCTGTCCGCCGTCCCGCTTCGATCAGCACCACTGGGTACCCGCTCTCTTTGCCGACGCGCTAAGCGTTGTAAAATATTCCACGCCCGTTTGTTCTCCCCAATTGGCGTACATTGGACCTCCCCGGAACCCTCAAATTTCCGCCAGATCTCCTCGCCTTTTTCTGTACGAATCACGATAATGGTCGCACCATCTGTTCCGACCCCACCACAAGCAATATCGGCCATTTCGGCAGAAAAATCACCGCAATGCTGGCACTCAGGACGCTGAAAGCACCGCATCGCCTCTGCCAATGGGATTGTCGCAACTGTTTTATCGTGCTTGTAAATAAGTACCTCGCCTTTTACATTAAATTTCGATATCTCAGTCAACGGGATACCCATATCTTTTTCTATCCGCTCCGTCATCAGTTCATGGGTAAAGACCTCGGTACAGAATAGACCGACACTAAATGAGACACGATCCGAAAATCCGCGAAGAAAATCGCGCTGGCGGATAAGCGGTTTGGTCTTTTTCTTAATCGTAACGAGAAATGACGGATCCATATGCGACATCTTACGAAGTGGGGTTATTTGGCACGGCACCCCTACAAAAGCCACGGCCTTGAGATCGCGGTCCTTAACTTCCTTAAGTGCCAAGTTATTTGCACAATATGTATACCAACTTCCGGCGCTAGCCCGGATTTCGCCCTCATTGGTAACAACCTTAGGGGTAGGGAAACACGGGTCATCCTCCTCGCCCACAGCTGAAACAACCGCACCGTCAATCACGCCTGCAGCCTTTGCCCAAGACAGGAGAGCCGTCACAACACCGCCATCCTGCGCGCGTTCCAAGAGTTCGGCACGCTTGGTTCGTGCCACAAAGATATGACGATAGACGCCGAAAATATCCTCATATGGCCGATCATCGGAAAAAACCGCATCTTTTAGGTGTTCCTCGCGAGGCCATAACCGAGGACAGACCGTTGCACAAACATCACAACCAACTCCCTCACTGATCCCACAATAGTCGAAGTCTGCAGTAGCTTTAGCAGTTTGCTTCGGCTTGTCCGATATGTACTCAATGACATTGTGTGGGCAGACCAAGACGCAACTACCGCATTCGCAACAACTACCAGCATCTACCACGTCATTCATCATGTCCTTAAAAGAATTATGTTGTAGCGCCTCTATTGAAATTGGCCTAGTGTTTCGAATGCTATCTCCCTTTTTCGTATTACTCATTAACATTCAATCTCCATTTGGTGTCCGTTCAAGAACCGCATGTTTTTTCACGTTACTAGAGATAAACGCCGCTCCACCGTAGAGATTCATATCGTACGAACGTTAGCATTTTTTTGAGGTTTTTGCCGACCACCAATTTATGTATAGTCACCCGATGGATCAAACCTGGTGCCTTCGGCTAGTACGCCTTTCCCCGGCACGAAATTAACTTCTAGTCTAGTACCAACAGGATCTTCAAAAAGAACCGAATAATATCCTGGTGCCCAACCTCCATCCTCTGGTCCGTGTACAATTTTCGCATCGATGCCAGTCAAATAATTATAGACCTTATTGACGTCTTCACGGGTACGAGCGCGAAAACAATGATGATGCAATCCAACCCGCTCTTGCACAAACCGTTCTTTTTCATAATCTGGGTGACATCGCCCAACCCCAAAAGCCGTTCGGCCCCCTACATAGTAGATAAAATCGACACCGTTAAAAACTCGCTCCATCCCCAGAAATGGCAACAGCTGATCGTAGAATTGTCTACAAATCTCCCAGTTACTCACCACAATATTCGTGTGCGCGACACCGTTTATCTGAATCATTATATTCGCGCCTTTTCACGATTTGGCAGGCTAGTTCTTGAGTCGACGTTTGGGCAACCTCGAAGCCAAGTTACTTGACGTTATATGCTCGTTACTTTAAAGCGTCATCGACGCCCGATGTTGGGTTGTATTAGTTAGTACAGTAATGGCAGCAATTTTACCCTAATATTATCCCCAAAAAACGGTCATGGCTGTCGGGCGGGAGAAACGTGCCTAAGTCACACTAGACATAAACATAGTTTCGGAAAACCGTCTCGGGAACTGCGACATAGTCGAGTAGTACAATCTTTCTCCATCGCCATCTACGCCGAATTTTTTCAGTGTGATATTAATAAACTTTTTCTCCCTGTTAACGTGCGGCCTGCGTTCGAGTAACTATTAGCAATGCAATCACAACCATCGCACCACCCAAGAGTAGCGGCCGATCGGGTATCTCGGACAACATAATCGCAGAAAGTATGACCCCAAACACAGGTACTAGATTTAGGTAAACGGACGCATTAGCGACACCAATACGCTTCACACCTTCGTTAAACCACACGAACCCAAACGACACAGACAACACCCCCTGTACGCTAATTAGCAACAGCGCCTTGGGATCCGACACGATAGCAATAAGGGTCTCTGTGTTTAGTAACACGGCAGGAAGTAGCAATAACAAAGCAACTAATGCTGCATATGTCATCACTGTCAATGGCGAGATTGACTGAAAAAGTTCTCGGGAACCAATCGTAAATGCCGACCAACCAAACGCAGCGACCAAAAACATAATTTCTCCATAACCAATTTGACCATTTAGAAAATCGCGGAAACTCCCGTGACTAACCACGACCGCCGTGCCTACAAACGCGAGGACTACGCCGAATACCGCAAGCCCTGAAAGCCGTCTTCCGAAAAGCAAAAAGTCCAACACCGTAACAATAATTGGAATGGCACCGTTTATCACCGCACCTACGTTCGCTTGTGCATGTCCTAGCGCCTTAAAAATTAAATAGTTGTGGAAACAAAAGCCACTCAAGCTCAGGAAACTTAGGCGCAAAAATTTTTGAAGAGTTATTTTCATTTTCAATTGCCCGCAGTGGTGCGCGATCGCTACTAACGCCAGAAAACCCGCAAACAACCGGATAAACACTACTACGGAGGGGGCCTCAAAATGCGCCACATAGCGGCCAAGAGGGTACGAACTCGCGAAAAACAGCGCCATCAAAGTCAATTTGATATAGATTAGCCGCATTAGTGTCGCACCGGCATAAATGCGCGTGCCCTAGCTTGTGAGCGTCGAGCGGTATTTAGACTATTAAAACTCACTGAACCTTACAACGCTATTCCTCGAACAGCCGACGTTTAGAAGCCAACGGCAACCGCTTTATCTCGCTCTCCCGTCGCAAAGCAGCACCTCGACCTAGTGCTATCTCACTGTAGACGAGACGGACCGGCCTACGTGACCGCGTGTATTTAGCACCAACGCCCCTGTTGTGCTTTAGGATTCGCGCTTCCAACTCCTTTGCAGTACCGGTATACAGCGTCCCGTCGTTACATCGCACAATATACACATGCCAAAGATTGTCGGACATTCTATAGCTTAGCTTCTTACAAGCATGGTAGCGTACTACCTCTCAAAACTCGCCGTCCGCCTCGGTTTCGAATCTTATCCATCCACTTCACCCGCATAGCCATATTTTGAAAGTAATCAATTTACCTTAATTCTGGTAGGATCGTGTCAACATTATTAATACCAAGTCATAGGCATCAGGAGGCCCTAGCCCATGTCAAAGCTCAAAGGCGGATGCATGTGCGGGAACGTCAAATATACTAGCGATTCTGAGCCCGCAATGACGGCTATCTGCCATTGCGTCGATTGCCAGAAACAGTCAGGCTCAGCGCTATCGATCGTTGTCGCACTGCCGGAAGATCAAATCTCATTCACAGGAGAATTGAAACTGTTCGTAACCTCTGGCGATGAGAGTGGTAAAAAAATTAATCGATATTTTTGCGCCAATTGCGGATCACCACTCTATTCTGCTCCGGACGTCATGCCCGGCAGTATTTTTCTTAAAGCTGGGACCCTCGACGATACTTCCTGGTTAAAACCGGAAATGGAAATATGGTGCGCTTCAGCACAACCATGGGTCTCAATTGATGAGTCATTACCGATGTTTCCTGGCAACCCGCCATTCTAATAATGGTGTCGAGGATCCGGTTTCCGCGTCTGCTAAAACGCATAGCAAGCTCGGGTATGCCGTGATCACTACTTGCTATGATCAAAGCTTTAGACTCTCAAGCGACACATTAGCCAATACGACCGATCCTGAAATTTGAGAGCCCGGTACCTGCCAGTATTGTCTGAGTAATTTATCTTTTACTTCATTGGTTACGATTGTAAATCCATGCCGCTGATAGAACTGAATTGCGCGCGTTATCCTGGCCCAGGTACCAATTAATACTGGTAGTTGCGTTCTGCTCAACAAAAATTTTAGTAATCCGCTTCCGATGCCTGCTCCCTGAAACTCCGTTTTCGTATATGCGTGGCGGATCAGGACAACGTCCTGCGTTCGCTGAATACCCATAACTCCCTGGATCGTTGTATTTTCCTTGTAACCCCAAAACTCCACACCTGCATTGATCTCAGATCTAAGCTCATCCCTTGACATATAAGGATCTTTAAAATGAGCCGGTGGAATCAGGCCACGGTAAGCTGCTGCCGCCTCATTGATAATAAAATAAATAGAATCGAATTCGTGTTCGCCGCATCGAACGAAAGTATCGTTTTCGCGCTTAGAAACCACAGTGTTATGTTAATGTCATACTATTCGCTAAACCTGAGATCCCAGTGCCCGGGTTATGGTGCATACTGGAGCATCTGTTGTGTAAAGGTAGCCATGTCGCTAAGGGTCTATTGCAATCAAGCTCGTTCTTAATAATTTTAGAATCCGTAGGTAAATTTCAGGAAAACATCTTATTCGTCACATCCCGCGGCAGCGCCAATTGCCCGTCGCCGTTCAGTCAAGTTGACATCGATCGCAAGCGACTCGTCTTCGATGCTGCCGCTGAAAACAACGCCATACAGTTTATTAGCACGTTCAATCGTCTCCCAGCTTTCAAGCACATCTCGGAGCACTCGCTCAGGTTCTCTGAGTAAGGGATCGCCATAGCCGCCTCCACCTGCATCAATCCCTCGAATCTTCTCACCAACCTCAAGTCTGCACTCGACGACTCCCGGTAAGCGTTCCTCGACCCCATCTGTTTTGCGCTTGAATGTCGCAGCTGGCGGACCACTGTGCCCCCCTCGAACACCTTGCGGCGCATTCACCTGGCCATCACATGAAACCACAACCATCATTGGATCTTTACGCGGACCATAAATAACCTCTACTCCTGGCCCACCACGGAATTGCCCCGCACCGGATCCGCCAGGTACAACGCGCATCGACTCAACGAGCATCGGAAACTTCGATTCATCGACTTCTACGCTACTACGGTAGATGACGCCACACGCTACTGGTAAACCAAAATTTAACCAGCCATCGGTTGTCGGCGAGGCTGGCCCACCATTCGCAAGCAGCCACTCTTGATTGATATAAGGTCCACCGAGACGCCAATCGTAACCCGATATAACCCCGGCTCCCGCGCCCATCCCCATCGCTCCTTCAGCTAGGCCAAAACCATCTCCTATCTCTGAAAATGCGAGTTGCACCGCGTTGACGATACGGTCGCCAATGTTGGTAGTCGCCATCGAACAACTGTGCGGAAAGGTCGGGTTCCCGGTGACGCAGCCTTCACGTAATTTAACATCTATGCGCGCGAAGCTTCCAGCATTGTGGGGTACATCTGGGTCAATACAATTAAAGACGCCAGTCATCGCGTTACTCGTCGCGCAGGCTATGGATTGGTTTAGGCCCAAAGCAATGTTGTCAGTATTTTGCGTTAGATCGACTTCGATTCGTCCCTCTACGTCATCAACTGATACATCTACACGGATAGGTAAGCCATCAGGTAGCACGGGCGGTAACGGATCGTAGGTGCTGATACCCGTGAATTTACCACCGGGTAATTTACGAATCGCCTCAGTAGCACGACGCTCTGAGTACTTAAACCACTGCTCGATGAAGCTTCGAATCTTATTAATCCCGTATCTTTCGGTCAGCTCGATAAGCCGTCGCTCACCGATGCGAGCCGACCCGATCGAGGCAAGGTAATCGCCATACCACTGATCCGGGACCCGAATACGTTTGCGACACATACGGATGATATCGTCAACATCTTTATAGTCACGTTGAATCCGAACGGCTGGAAAAATTAATGCACCCTCTGTGTAAACGTCTGTAGCGTTAGCATAGTAGGTACTCGGAATTGCATTACCGCAATCTGCTTGATGGGCCTTCGCGCAGGCGGTGAACAAGTGCTCGCCGTGAACGAATACCGGAACCATATACATGTGATCTGCGGCATGTGTATTTCCGATATAGGGATCGTTGTGCAGAAATGCGTCGCCTGGACTCAGATCTGAATGCAAATCGCACATTGCGGCCGTCTGCAAGCTACTACCGAAGATATGCACTGGTGCGCCTTCAGCTGAGCAAAGAAGACGATTGTCACCGGTGACAATCGAACAAGAGAAATCACGCACGACTGCGAGCACTGCGGAACGCGCGGTCTTCAGAAGCGTATTGGTCATTTCTCGAACGATCGATTCCATGCGGTTGGCGAGCACCGCCATTAAAATTGGACTGATTTCTTCATCGATATTTGTAGGCTCTGGTTTATTCACCGCTATTTCCTTTGTTTATCTATAACTCTGGCGTCGACGCCGGTGGCCGCCGATGGTTAGTCGCCTGCTCAAATGCATACGCAAAACGAAACAAAGTCGGCTCGGCATACGGTCTAACCATGATTTCCAGACCAATTGGCAAGCCATCATCGCTAAATCCCGCCGGAACAGTGGCCGCAGGCAGCCATGTTTGAGACGCGATTAAGGTATTAGTAGGGAAGGATAAAGTTGTCCACACCCGGGTATCCAACTGTTCACGTGTTGGCGGAACCACTTGGATACTAGGAAATATCAACCCGTCAAGACTATCGTTCCCCATACAATTGAGTACGGTACGGGCAAACTCCTCACGGGCAGCAAGTCGACGAAAATACATCGGATCGTATTCGGGC
>DPMX01000373.1:10149-16916 GCA_003540955.1 Gammaproteobacteria bacterium | reverse complement strand
GTCGGGAGTTCGAATCTCTCTGGGCGCGCCATTCTCTTACCCATCAACACTTCAAAGAACAGGTGTCAAGAATAATCACTCCTAAATTTGGTGGAGGTGGCGGGAATCGAACCCGCGTCCGTCAGTCCTCTGCCGTCGGTTCTACATGTTTAGCCGATCTATTATTTTAACTGCTTGTCACCCGGCCGGCAGGGAAAACAATCAGCGAGCCCGTAAGGTTTTAGTGGATCAGCGCCGGACAAGCTTCCTCACGATCTTGTGAGATATGACGCCTGATACTGAACGCACAAGCACGGCTTCAGTCAGACGGCACCCTACAGGGTTTTAAGCTGCGAGTGCGTAGTTGTCGTCGTTGGCAACTATAATGTTTGCAGTTGGATTTACGAGGAGCTCTGCACCTCGACATGCCCCTTCGGTTTCGTAACCCACGTCGAAGCCAGGTCACCCCCCGGGAGAATCATCTTCACTCAACCTGCATTATAGACTATGCCGTAGAAGGTTGTAGCTCTTTCGTCTCTCTCAGCCGCCTTTTAAGATTCGGCCCTTTTCGCGATCCCAGTCCCGTGCTTTCTCGGTTGCACGCTTGTCATGCTGTTTCTTTCCTTTAGCTAACCCTAGTTCTACCTTGGCGCGTCCGCGTTTCCAGTACAGTGCAGTCGCAACGATGGTGAAACCTTTTCGCTCAACGGCCCCAATTAGGCGCGTAATTTCTTTTTTGTGTAATAGAAGTTTTCGTGTTCGGCGCGGATCGATCTCAGTGTGACTCGAAGTGCTGACCATTGGGCTTATGAGTCCACCGAGTAAGAAGGCTTCGCCGTCTTTTAGTAAAACATAGCCGTCGCCAATTTGAGCTTTGCCGGCGCGCAGACTTTTCACCTCCCATCCTTGTAGTGCTACTCCAGCTTCGATGCGTTCTTCAATGAAGTAGTCGTATCGCGCCTTTTTATTTGTCGCGATAGTTGCGCTTGGAACTTTCTTTGATTTCTTCTTGTTGGCCATGTCCGGTTCATTTTATGGTTGCGCGGCACGGACAGTAGATTATAGCAGGGACTAGGTTCGTCGCCGTCACGGCTTCGGATCTCTCTTTTACGTGAAAAATTGGCGCCGCAGAAGTACCATCGCAATACTAATTGGGGATGTATTTATGGCGATTGCGACGGAGTCGGTCCGCGAAAAGTGGTCATCACGCTGGGTATTTATTTTGGCGGCCACTGGTTCTGCGGTTGGTTTGGGAAATATTTGGCGCTTCCCGTATGTGACCGGTGAAAACGGTGGTGGGGCATTTGTACTTATATACCTTTTGTGTGTGGTCTCGGTCGGGATCCCGATCATGATGGGCGAGACGCTGATCGGTCGGCGTGGACGCAAGAGTCCGATCAACGCGATGCGTACTCTGGCGCTTGAAGAAGGGGTTAGTACTAACTGGCGTTTTCTAGGTTGGTTAGGGGTAGTGGCTGGCTTCATCATTTTGTCGTTTTATTCGGTTGTCGCCGGCTGGTCAGTTGCTTATATCTTTTATGTCGGCGGTGGTGCGTTTGCCGGCACGAATGCGACTGCGTCCGCTTCACTCTTTGATTCATTTACAGGCTCCGCTTGGCGCATCATCGGTTGGCATTCACTCTTTATGGTCACGACGGGAATCATCGTCGCACGGGGAGTCACTGGTGGTTTGGAAAAGGCGGTGAAATGGCTCATGCCGGCGTTGTTTGTTTTGTTATTGGTGGTGGTGGTTTACGCCATGAGCACCGGCAATCTTGGTGCAGCCGTTGATTACCTATTTGCTTCTGATTTCAGCGAGCTGACAAGTAAGTCGGTCTTGGCCGCTTTGGGCCAGGCATTTTTTTCCTTAAGTTTGGGCATGGGCGCGATCATGATCTATGGCTCTTACTTGTCGGCTGAGACATCGATTCCCCGCACAATTGGACTGGTCGCGCTATGTGATACCGGGATTGCTATGCTCGCGGGTTTGGCTATTTTCCCGATCGTTTTTGGCTTTGGACTCGAACCCGGTAGCGGCCCAGGCCTCGTTTTCGTAACTTTAACTATTGCCTTTGGCCACATGCCCTTTGGTCAATTGTTTGGCGCTTTGTTTTTTTTGCTGTTGACGGTAGCAGCTTTGACTTCGGCCATATCCATCCTCGAGCCGGTGGTAGCTTGGGTAGTCGAGTCTTTTAGATGGTCGCGACGTAAGGCTAGTGGCATTAGTGCTCTCAGTGCTTGGGTGCTTGGGGTTGGTTCAGCACTATCGTTTAATCAATGGGCGGATATACGGCTAGTTGGGAAAACGTTTTTCGACTGGTGCGAGTTTTTAAGTACAACGGTTATGTTGCCGCTAGGCGGTCTACTCGTTGCGGTATTCGTTGGTTGGCGGATGTCCAAACGCGCTACCGCGGAAGAACTCGGGATCGGCGAGGGTGTTTTATTTCAAACGTGGAGGGTGCTGGTACAGGTGGTGGCACCGATCGGCGTGTTGTTGATATTCGGCAACGCATTGGTGATATTTTTGCAAGACATCAATGTGCTTGACTGACGCGCAAGGAGTAATGATGCCAGCCGTACGTACCGCAGAAATCATCCCCGTTAGTTCTAAGCAAATGTTTGAATTAGTGAACGATGTTGAGGCATACCCGGAGTTTTTACCCTGGTGTAGTGATGCCCGAATCGAACGTCATTTCCGCAACGGTATTGTCGCGACCGTGACAGTAGCGAAGGGTCCTATGCGCCAGTCTTTTACCACTGAAAATCGCAATAGGGAATTTGATCGGATCGAGATGGGGTTGCTTAAGGGGCCATTCAAACACTTTCGAGGCGTGTGGCGCTTTGATGATGTTTCCGACGGTTGTAGAGTCTCATTCGATTTGGACTTCGAATTTACTAACCGATTGTTAGCTGTAGCATTATCCAAAAGTTTTGAGACGATCACAGGATCTATGACAAAAGCATTTCGACGGAGGGCGCAAGATATCCATGGCGCGTGAGTTAGAGCAATTGATGGTTACGGTACTCTATGCGCTACCAGCAATACAGAAACCGATAGAGGTCTTTGTACCAAAAGGTGCGACAGTGCGAGCGGCTATCGAGCGATCACGCATCTCCGAGATTTATCCTGAGATCAATCTGGCGGTGAATAAGGTAGGTATATTTGGTGAGTTATGTAGCTTAGACGATACGGTTCATGCGGCCGATAGGATCGAAATCTATCGGCCATTGTTAATAGACCCGAAGGATGCGAGGCGCTCGAACGCTCACCTTAACGCTAGGCGTGATCCAAAGCGGCTCTAACTATCATCTCCGAGCGTTTCAGGGTCTGTCTGGTCGCGATATTTTGGATCGTCCGCTTCGTAGTCGAGTTCTTCATTCGATTTGTCCGTCTCCCGATTCTCATCAGCCGCATCCAAACCGACGGTGTCCATTAGGCGTTTAAAAAACCCTTTCCGTTTTGTGGGGGGAGCTCCATCCGGCATGATAACCGCTGTACTCCCGAACGTTTCAGGGTCTGTCTGGTCGCGATATTTTGGATCGTCCGGATCGTAGTCGAGGTCTTCTTTCGATCTGTCCGTCTCCAGATCCTCATCAGCCGCACCTAAGCCGACAGAGTCTGCCAGACGTTGAAACAAACCTTTTCGTTTTTTGGGAGGGGCTCCCCCCGGCACGACAACTGCTGTTTTCTCGGCCTCGGCGATACGTGCAGCTTCTTCGTCCTTTAGATCTTCGCTGTCGTCGTCGCTGAACAACTTCGTACCACTGTTTGAGTTTTCTTCATCGCTATCCGTATTTTTAGACTTGTCATCGCCTGCGAGTTCCGGTTCATCCTCGCCGGTGAATGGCATAGCAATCTTTAATTTTTCGAGTACGCCAGTTTTAGGCAAATCCCCTGGCACCTCCACGGAAGTGTCCTGATGTATGTCGACTTCTATAGGGCCAAGGGCCGGTACAATGCTGCCTTCAAGACTCATAAGATTTCCATCTTCGTTGAATACAGCAGTGATCAGCCGCCGTTCGTCGGCATTAGAGCCGCCTTTATGGAAGGTATAGATGTAATCCCATCTGTTCGCGTGAAATGTGTCTCTAATGATCGGTGTTCCCATAACGAAGCGAACTTTCCTTTTGTCCATACCGAGACGCAATTGTGCGACCATTTGTTGGGTCACCACGTTGCCTTGTTGGATATCAATTTTGTGTACAAATGGGATGTTGGGCTGCTTTATGGTCTGCAACGCAGAGTCAGAACAGGCGTTTAAGGCTAGGCAGAACGTTAAGGTCAATAGAGAAATCTTTACTAATTGCATGTAATTTTTAGTTTTCTACAAAGTGGTCTGTCGGGCAACGGATTTAGTGTAAAATTGGTCCATGGATGGATTCAGAGGTTTGTATGAGGCTACTAGATTATAGCCCATCAGGACGCTTTTCGACGAGTTCGCTAACACTAAGACAACAATGGGAAGCTGATGTAAATTGAACAGCTCTGACCTTAAGAAAGCGGGTTTAAAAGCGACGCTTCCTCGTCTTCGGATCCTTGAGGTGCTGGAGACAAGCGGCGCGCAACACCTTAGTGCGGAAGACGTATACAAAACGTTAATTGAAGCGGGCGAAGATGTCGGTCTAGCAACGATATATCGCGTTCTGACGCAATTTGAGGCGGCCGGTATTGTCCAACGGCATAATTTTGATGGTGGCCACGCAGTATTCGAAATTGCCAGCGACGACCACCATGATCATATGGTCGTGATTGACACTGGTGAAATTATTGAATTTGTCGACGAGGCTATAGAGAAGCGCCAGTCCGAAATTGTGGAGGAGCACGGCTATCGTATGGAAGGTCACAGCTTGGTGCTTTATGTAAGTAAGAAATCGGTTTAAATCGCTCGGCCCCAGAACGAGTCTTTACAGACCTATTGGGCCAGCAATTCCCTAGCATGTTCGCGCGCTTTGTCCGTTACGCGTTGTCCTCCGAGCATCCGTGCAACTTCTTCGATACGTTGGCCTGGTTCGAGAGCGGTTATCGTAGTCTCCGTGATACCGTCCGTAACGGTCTTGCCTATCGAGAAGTGTTGGTCGCCGGCCGAGGCCACCTGCGGTAGATGCGTAATACAAAGGATTTGTCGTTTATCGCCCAAGTGTTGTAAATACTCGCTAACAACCTCTGCCGTCGCGCCACTAACCCCTGTATCAACTTCATCGAACACCAATACCGGTATTCCAGAGCTTCCAGTTGTAGCAACTTGTATCGCTAGACTAATACGCGATAGTTCGCCGCCCGAGGCGACTTTTTTTAGAGGTTTTATCGGCAAGTCGGGATTCGCGGTCACTAGAAATATGATTTCGTCATCGCCATGTGGACTCGGTGTTCCTCCGATTGGTTCAACTGATACCGAGAAGTTGCCATGTGGAATTCCGAGGTCACGGAGGTGTTTGGTGATTTCGTTATCCATCTTCTTAGCTGCTAGAAAGCGGTGTTTGTGCAAGTCCTTAGCTGCCTCGGTGTACGTGTTTAATGCGAGATCTAATTCAGAATTAAGTTGTCGTATTTGTTCTTCACGGTTATCAAGATCTTCCAGTTCTGCGCGGATCGCTTTGAGACGCTCTGGGATCTCTTTGGGTTCGCAGCGATGCTTGCGGGCAATGTCGTGTATCGCGGCAAGCTGGTTGTCTATTTCCTGCAGCCGTTTCGGGTCCGCTTCTATGTTTGCGCGCAATCGATTGAATTCATGATCGGCTTCTTCGAGATTGATGGCAGCTTGCTCAAGCAGCTCAACGACACAGGTGAGCCCGGCATCTATACTAATGAGATCTCGTAAGGTTCCCGCGGCTTTGATCACCCCTTTCAGGGCACCACCTTCAGTATTAAAGGCATACTTTTCCGCACTGTCGTAACCTTCAAGCAGCCGAGCCGCATGGGCAATGTAACGATGTTCAGCCTCAAGCTCCGCGAGGTTCTCCACCGTGATATTCAACGCTTCGATCTCTTTGGCCTGAAATTGGAGCAAGTCGATGCGTCTCGGAACATCCTCCCCTCTATGGCTGAGTTCATCTAGTTGTTGTCCGATATTGTGCCACCGGTAATAGGCTTGTTCGACTGCATGAAGGTATGTGTTACAGCGTCCAAACTCGTCCAATAAACTGCGTTGTATCGACCCGCGTAGCAAACTTTGGTGCGCGTGTTGTCCGTGAATATCAACTAGGAATTCGCCGATCTGTTTGAGTAGCTGCACGGGAATTGGAGAGGCGTTACAAAATGCTCGCGAACGTCCATCCGGGGTCATGACACGTCTTAACAGGCATTCGTCGTTGTCTTCAAGATCGTTGCTGCGTAAGAAGGCCTTCAAATCACGATTGCTTGCTATATCGAAGGTCGCTGACACTGAAGCGCGGTCGGCAGAGGTGCGCACCATCGAGGAATCTGCGCGGTCACCTAAGGCCAGTCCCAGGGCCTCGATCAAAATCGATTTTCCAGCACCCGTTTCACCTGTCAGGATTGTCAAGCCCTTTTCGAACTCAACGTCCAAATGGCGCACAATCGCAAGTTGCTGGATCGTCAACGCCTTCAACACGGTGCCCGGCCCCAGTGCAATTTAGCCCTAAGGCTGGCGAAATGATCGTGCCCATCGGGATGGATAAGGTGCACCGTTTGTTGATGGCGTGTGATCTTGATGGTATCGCCAGCTTTAACTTTTGGCATTGGTTCCCCATCGCAGGTAACGCGAGTATCTGCGGCGTATTCGGTTCCGATAGACACCTCAATTATGGCTGTATCAGCTAGGACGATG
>DPMX01000373.1:737-9852 GCA_003540955.1 Gammaproteobacteria bacterium | reverse complement strand
GGCTGTATCAGCTAGGACGATGGGTCGGTTGGTTAGCGAGTGTGGGCAGATCGGTACCAACGCTAGAGTGCGCAATTGCGGGTGTAGAATCGGTCCACCTCCAGACAAGGAGTAGGCAGTTGATCCGGTTGGGGTTGAAACGATCATGCCATCGGAGCGCTGAGATAAAACGAAGTGCCCGTCGACATAGGTCTCGAAAGCGATCAACCGAGCGGTATTCCATTTCTGGATTACGACGTCGTTTAAACCATGATCGCACCCAACGACAGAGCCATCTCGAATTATCTCAGCGCGTAGGACACAGCGCTCTTCGCTGGTGTAATTGCCGTCAATTATTGGACCGAGGATCTGTGAAATTTGCTCGGGGCTAATATCCGTCAAGAAGCCAAGATGCCCAAGGTTGATTCCGAGCACCGACGTGCTTGCAGGAAATGAGAGTTTTGCAGCCCGTAGCAGGGTACCGTCGCCGCCGATGGCAATAATAAGGTCACGTTGACTGGCCACGTCGATATCTGGGGCAGTTCGGATCGCCGAGTCGTCGACAACCGCCGCGCAATTTCGATCAATAACGATGTCGCAATCGCGGCTCCGGAGCACAGCTAGCGTAGCAGTTAACGTCTCGCTTACGGAGTCATCCGAGTTTTTGGCAAAAATACCGATTCGGTGGAACATTGGCTAAGCTCGTTTTAATGCCGCTGGAGAGCCCCAAGGTAGCATTTTGCGAAATCGCCACGCAATAAAAATTCGACGTTTTTCGATACCAAAGCTTTGCAATGTCGCAGGAGGATGCTAAATTTCAGGCGCCTTCTGCGTATATGAGTTAGTTTCAAGCTTATGGTTGATCTGGGTCAGGAAATGGAACTAAGCGAACGAGCTCAACACTTGTTTAAGTGCTTGATTGAGCGTTATATCTCGGACGGCCAACCGGTTGGGTCACGCACTTTGGCACGTGACGCTAAATTAGAACTCAGCCCTGCTACGATTCGTAACGTGATGGCGGATTTAGAAGACTGCGGGCTAATCAGCTCCCCCCACACGTCAGCAGGGCGCGTTCCTACAGTTAAGGGTTACCGCATGTTTGTCGATTGTATGGTGACATTTAAAAGCCCCGCCCCCAACGAAATCCTACGCCTCAACGATGAGGTCCGGTCTGAGGCGGATGTGCGCGCATTAATGGAAAAGACGTCCTCGTTGTTGTCGGACGTTACCAAACTTGCTGGCCTTGTCATGATGCCGAAAATCGAGTCCCATGCGTTACGGCAAGTAGAGTTTCTGCCGTTAAACGATAACCGGGTGCTAGTTATTCTGGTAGTTAATGATCACGAAGTGCAAAACCGAGTGATTCAAACGGCGCGGACCTACAGCCCATCAGAACTGACACAGGCGGCAAACTACCTTAATTCGGCGTTTGCGGGAAAAAATATTAATGCTGTAAAAAAAGACCTTTTGCGAGAAATGCGTGCGACCCACCAAGAAATGAACAGTATGATGCAGGCTGTGGTGGAGATGACTCAGAAGGTGTTTGTTGAAAGTGAGGCTGCTAACGATTTTGTGGTCGCCGGACAGACCAACCTCATGGATGTCAATGAGCTTTCAAATATTGAGAAGTTGCGTGGTCTATTCGATGCTTTTAACCAGAAGCGCGATATTTTGCACTTGTTGGATCAGGCTCTAACCGCAACCGGGGTCCAGATTTTTATCGGTGAGGAGTCTGGGTATGCGGCATTAGATGATTGCAGCATAGTTACCTCACCCTATGGCGGTGATGGTGAAACCGTCGGGGTATTAGCGGTTATCGGACCGACGCGGATGGCTTACGAAAGGGTCATCCCGATCGTCGATATTACGGCGAAAATGTTGGGCACAGCCTTGAATTCTATGCACTAACCCCCATTTCCTTTCGAGCAGGGCTGAATACCTTAAAAAAACATTTATCTAGGCGATGCAGCAGCTCCGCCAGAGGGCATTGTCGACTCTCATTTGAGGAACCAAGTGTGACTGAAAACGAAAATAATGACGCCGAATCAGAAGAGCCGCTCGCAGAAGCTGAAGTTCCGGTGGAGAGTGAATTGGTTGAGGGTGAAGGTGAACTCTCCGAGCTTGATGCGATAAGAGCCGAACTTGAAGTAGCCCTTAATGACTTGAATACGGCTCGTGAAGATGTGCTCCGCGCACGGGCTGAGGCCGAAAATGTGCGCAAACGCGCGGAGCGAGATGTCGAGGCGGCCCATAAATATGGACTGGAGCGCTTTATTGGCCAGTTATTACCCGTGAAGGACAGCATGGACCTCGGTTTTGAGGCGCTCGATGGGGCAACGGATATCGACGCTATTGGGGAAGGCATGGAGTTGACTCGAAAAATGTTTATCGACGCCCTTGAGAAAAACGGGGTGATGACGGTGGACCCCCTAGGCGAGACGTTTGACCCGGAGTTTCACCAAGCAATGACAATGCAAGGGTCAATCGAATCCGAACCTGGAACAATCCTTGCGGTGATGCAAAAGGGCTACGTATTGAATGAGCGGCTACTCCGTGCCGCTATGGTAGTCGTAGCAAAGGAGATGGATGAGGATGAAACCGAATAAAATCCAGTTGATATTTTAGCAACAAGGCCTTGAAAAATTGGTCATGGCACCCCAACTACAGGTCAACGATAAATTAGAACATTAATGTTCTGGCAATTAGGTCATTAGAGAGACTAACGATGAGCAAAATTATAGGAATCGATCTCGGAACGACTAACTCATGTGTAGCTGTTCTCGAAGGCGGTAAACCGCGCGTGATAGAGAATGCCGAAGGTGCGCGGACCACGCCGTCACTTGTGGCATTCACCAGCGATGATGAGGTGTTGGTCGGTCAATCGGCCAAACGCCAAGCTGTGACAAATCCTGCGAACACCTTATTTGCGGTCAAGCGATTGATTGGGAGGCGTTATGACGACGATGTGGTGAGACGCGATCGTGAGATGGTTCCCTACAAGCTTATAGCGGCAGATAACGGTGATGCGTGGGTTGAGGTTAACGACCAGAAGATGGCGCCACCGGAGGTTTCTGCGCGCGTTCTGATGAAGATGAAAAAGACTGCCGAAGATTATCTCGGCGAGGACGTTACCGATGCGGTCATCACAGTGCCTGCCTATTTCAACGATTCCCAGCGTCAAGCGACTAAGGATGCCGGGCTAATTGCGGGTCTCGATGTAAAACGTATTATCAATGAGCCGACCGCGGCGGCGCTCGCCTATGGTATGGATAAGAAAGAAGGTGACGCCAAGATTGTCGTCTACGACTTGGGTGGCGGGACTTTTGACGTATCGATCATAGAGATCGCTGAGATTGATGGCGAACACCAATTTGAAGTCCTGTCGACTAATGGCGATACGTTTCTCGGTGGTGAGGACTTCGATCTGCGCTTGATTAACTTCTTAGCTGATGAATTCAAAAAGGAGCAGGGTATAGACTTGCATAGCGATCCACTCGCCTTGCAGCGACTCAAAGAAGGCGCGGAAAAAGCTAAGATCGAGCTGTCGTCGAGCCAACAGACCGATGTTAATTTGCCTTACATTACCGCCGATGCGTCAGGGCCGAAGCACTTAAACGTGAAAATTTCGCGCTCTAAATTGGAAGCACTCGTCGAAGATCTCGTTGACCGTACGATAGAACCCTGCCAGGTCGCTCTCGCCGACGCTGGCTTAAAAGCCTCTGAAATCGACGATGTGATCCTGGTCGGCGGTCAAACTCGGATGCCGAAGGTGCAGGAAGTCGTCGAGAAATTTTTCGGTAGAGAGCCGCGACGCGATGTGAACCCCGATGAGGCGGTTGCCGTTGGTGCTGCGATCCAAGCCGGAGTGCTTGGTGGTGACGTCAAAGATGTGTTGCTACTTGATGTGACGCCATTGTCGCTTGGTATTGAAACACTCGGCGGTGTGATGACTAAACTCATAGATAAAAACACCACTATCCCGACGAAAGCGAACCAGGTGTTTTCGACGGCGGACGATAACCAAACCGCAGTTACCGTGCATGTGCTACAAGGCGAGCGTGAACAAGCGAGTGCGAATAAATCGCTCGGCCGTTTCGACTTAGCCGATATTCCGCCGGCGCCCCGGGGCGTGCCGCAAGTCGAGGTCACCTTCGACATTGATGCTAACGGTATTCTTAATGTGTCGGCGGAGGATAAGGCGACAGGCAAGGAGCAGTCGATCATCATCAAGGCTTCGAGTGGTCTATCCGATGAGGAAATCGATAAGATGGTCAAAGACGCCGAAGCGCATGCTGAGGAAGATAAGAAGTTCCACGCGCAGGTGAGTGCACGCAATCAGGCTGACGGTTTGATTCATGCTACTCAAAAATCGATCGAGGAGCTTGGTGACAAGATCTCAGAAGAAGAGCGATCGAATGCTGAATCGGCTATCGCGGAATTGAAACAAGCACTTGACGGTGACGACGTTGAAGATATAACTGCGAAAACGCAGAAACTTGGTGAAGTGTCCGGTCAGATCGCACAACGTGCTTATGAGGAAGCACAAAAAGAAGGTGAAGCAACTGCTCCGGGGGGATCGCAGCCCGAAAATGAGTCTGCAACAACTGAAGGAGAGAGCGTAGTCGACGCAGACTTCGAGGAAGTGAAAGAGGATGAAAAGTAACATTTTCAGTTAATGTGTGACTAGCGGAATTTGCCGCGACACTTAACAGCCCGAGCATGGCTTGCGCCTGGTCGGGCTGAACTATTAATGGGGTTAGAGAAAAAAGCCTATGGCGAAGCGCGATTACTACGAGGTGCTTGGGGTTGCTCGAGACGCTAGTGAAGCGGATCTAAAGAAGTCTTATCGACGCCTGGCTATGAAGCATCACCCTGATCGCAATGAAGGGGATGAGGCCGCGGAAACGAAATTCAAAGAAGCCAAGGAAGCCTTTGAGATACTGAACGATCCGCGTAAGCGAGCGGCCTATGACCAGTTTGGCCATGCCGGAGTCGATTCTTCCGCAGGTGGCGGCGGTGGCGGTGCGGCTGGGTTTGGTGATATTTTCGATACCGTATTCGGCGATATCTTCGGTAGTAATAGTGCGCGCGGGGGAGCGTACCGAGGTGGTGACCTCCGTTACGATTTGTCACTGTCGCTAGAAGACGCGGTGCGAGGTACGGAAGTTAGAATACGCGTGCCAAAACTCGTCGATTGTGAATCGTGTAAGGCCACTGGGAGTCGTTCGGGGGCACCGCCAAAATCGTGTGGCACTTGCGGTGGCGTTGGCCAGGTTCGGATGCAACAGGGTTTTTTTTCTGTGCAGCAGCCGTGCCCGAAATGCCGTGGTGCCGGTAGTACCGTAAGTGACCCCTGCAGACCATGCGGAGGGACGGGTAAGGCTCAAGGGCATAAAACGATCTCCGTTAAGGTGCCAGGAGGGGTTGATAACGGTGATCGGATCCGTTTGTCCGGTGAAGGCGAAACCGGTCAAAGTGGGGGGCCGGCGGGTGATCTTTATGTCAACGTTGTAGTAAACGACCACCCGATATTTACTCGGGAAGAGAACAATCTTTACTGTGAAGTGCCCATCGATTTTGCTGTGGCAGCACTAGGGGGGGAGCTCGAGGTGCCAACCTTGAAAGGACGTGTCGTCCTAAAAATCCCAAGTGAGACGCAAACGGGGAAAATGTTCCGGATGCGTGGGAAAGGGGTGAAGGGGGTGCGCGGCGGTGGCGTCGGAGATCTGATATGTCGCGTGGTCGTTGAGACACCGGTCAATCTAAATAAAAGCCAGAAGGAAGCGTTGCGGGATTTCGGTGGATCACTTGCAGGCGAAAGTAAGAAGCATAGTCCACGTGCCGATTCGTGGCTCGATGGCGTTAAGAAGTTTTTCGAGGATATGAAGTTCTCATAGACCGCTGTTGTCAAACATTCGATGTTCTAACAACCTAGAAGGGATAGAGATGGCGACCCTTACAAAAGTAGCAATTGCTGGCGCTGGTGGACGCATGGGCCGGACACTGATTGAGTTAATCCAAGATCAAAAGAACATCGCGTTGTGTGGTGGTTTTGACCACCCAGATTCTCCGACTATAGGGAGCGACCTTGGCCTTAACGCAGGCGTAGCGGAAATTGGTATACCGATAGAACCAAACATTACTGCAATCAAAGGTGAATATGACGTTTTGATTGATTTTTCTTTGCCGGAGTCGACCTTAGCGAACATTGCTTTTTGCCGCGAGGCCCGTAAAAGGATGGTAATTGGGACGACTGGGTTTGCCGATCACCGTTCAATTATCGAAGATGCTGGATCGGATATTGCGATCGTTTTTGCGCCAAACATGAGTGTCGGAGTAAATCTGTGTTTCAAGCTCGCTGAATTAGCGGCAGAGGCACTCGGTGATGATTTTGATGTCGAGGTAATTGAGGCGCACCATCGGAACAAGATTGATGCGCCATCGGGGACAGCGCTCAAGCTTGGAGAAATCGTCGCCGCAAAGCTGGATCGGGATCTTGCAAGCAATGCAATATACGGACGAGAAGGGCATACGGGGGTCCGTGAGCGTAAGACCATCGGTTTTGAGACTATTCGTGCTGGGGATATTGTGGGTGATCACACCGTATTGTTTGCAGGAGCAGGTGAGCGCATTGAGATCACTCATCGTGCCTCAAGTCGGAGGACTTTTGCCGTTGGTGCGCTGCGAGCCGCGACATGGATTATGAATCGGAAAGGGGGAATCTACGACATGCAGGACGTTTTGAATCTGTGCTAGAGAGTTCCCTATCGTCGTGTTGTTGTACACGGCAAAATGATTCAAATCAGAGAGTCTTAATAGACTGATTTATAAAGTTGCTATCTAGTGACCGAGGAGAAAAGTTGAGGACGAAACACGAAATTAAAAAGCGTCACCGTCCTGCTGACATTGGGATACACATTCGGTTCTCACGTTAAGAATCCGGTAAGGAAGATCTATACATGAGATCAGATCGTTGCTATCGTTTGGAGATCAGGTACGTCGGATAATAGAATAATATTTGAACCCGCATACCGGCGGTAATTACAAACTCATATGAAGAGACGCGCCTGCGACCATGAAAAGATTGCGTGCAGCTGTCATCGGCATCGGTTATCTCGGTAATTTTCACGTCCAAAAATACTTGAGCCTGCCTAACGTAGATGTGGTCGGTTTGGTTGAAACGGATGAAAAGCGTCGTGCGGAAATCGGGGGGAAATATAAGATTCCAACCCATGCCGATTACCGCGAGATCATCAACTCGGTTGACCTCGTGTCCATCGTTGTTCCGCCCAATCGACATTTCGAATTGGCACGCGATTTCCTAACTGCCGGCGTGCATGTACTAGTCGAAAAACCGGTTACCGAAACTGTTGCCCAAGCGGAAGAACTGATAGCGTTGGCGTCAGCGTATTCTTGTTTGTTTCAAGTGGGTCATCTGGAACGATTCAATCCGGCCGTGATTGCGCTTCGTGAGCGAGTAACTGAGCCACATTTTATTGGTGCTCAGCGCTTTTCGACTTATAAGGCGCGCGGTACGGAAGTCGACGTGGTCTTAGATTTGATGATTCACGACATCGATATCATTTTAAGTCTTGTGCGATCGGAGCTTAAAAGCATTTCATCGTCAGGTGAATCAGTCGTGAGCGGAGACATTGATATGGCTAACGCACGTCTCGAATTTGCTAACGGGTGTGTTGCAGAGCTTTCTGCGAGCCGTGTAAGTCAGGATCAAGTTCGCGCGATGACAATCCGCCAACTGGATTCCTATATTTCGGTGGATTACCTAAACCATCTGCTGCTGATCGGCGAGCTCGATGAGCATGGCCATGCAGATGAGCACAAGGAAGTCTCATTTGAGACCCATAGGTTGTTGGGAACTGATGTTTTGATGGACGAGATCCGATCCTTTGTCGGTGCAGTTAGCGACGGGCTTCGCCCTGAGGTCACCGGCGAAGATGGTAAACGGGCGCTCGAAGTAGCGGTCGAGATATCGCGACGGATCAACGAAAAAAATGCTGTAACCCAGCGCGGCTTCGTGGCTCATGACTCGTACAGTGAATAGCGAGTTGCTCTCCTAGCCCAGTTAACTATTACCCTTTCTTAGGAGGCGACGCTCCCGTATAATCTCGTTAACCGCATTAGTGGGAACAATTACCGGGTTTTGCTGCGCTTTTCCCGTCTCTGATTAGGCAATTAAATCTGTGTCTGAAACTGCGATTTTGGCTCTGGCCGACGGTAGTATCTATACCGGCCGTGCAATTGGTGCGCGTGGACTCGCTGTTGGCGAGGTTGTTTTCAATACAGCAATGACGGGTTACCAGGAGATCATTACCGATCCGTCGTACAGTCACCAACTCGTCACACTTACCTATCCACATATCGGAAACACTGGCGCAAACTCTTTGGACGAAGAAAGTAGGCAGATCTTTGCCAAAGGGTTGATTATTCGAGACAGCTCAATCGCTACAAGCAATTTTCGCGCAACCGGCAGTTTGCCCGAGTACTTGACGGCAAAAGATATGGTCGCGATTGCCGATATCGACACCCGAAAATTAACTCGCCAATTGCGCAATAAAGGTACGCAGAATGGTTGTATCATCGCCGGTGATGACCTTGATCCCGACCGAGCGGTCAGTCAGGCCAGGGCTTTTGCTGGTCTCAAAGGGGTTGATCTGGCGCAGGTCGTAACAACCGGCAGTGCCTATCAGTGGTCGGAGGGAAGTTGGGTGCTCGACGGAAATCGCCACAGGAGCCGCTCTGGAAGTCGTCGTCGGGTTGTGGCCTACGATTTTGGTGTAAAGCGAAATATTCTACGCTTGTTGGCCGACCGCGATTGCGCGCTAGAAGTTGTACCAGCTAGGACTCCCGCCACGGAAGTCCTGGAGGGCGCCCCGGATGGTATATTTTTATCTAATGGCCCGGGTGACCCGGCCCCGTGTGATTATGCTATTGCTGCGATTTCCGAAGTGCTCCGCGCGAAGGTTCCAATTTTTGGAATTTGTTTGGGTTATCAGCTGCTCGCTCTTGCTTGCGGTGCTAGGACCAAAAAAATGAAATTCGGCCATCACGGTGCAAACCATCCAGTGCGGGATATAACTTCAAATCAAGTATTAATTACAAGTCAAAATCATGGTTT
>DPMX01000373.1:0-441 GCA_003540955.1 Gammaproteobacteria bacterium | reverse complement strand
TACAAGTCAAAATCATGGTTTCGCCGTTGACGAAAAAAGTTTGCCAGACGGCGTCGTTGCGACCCATCGCTCGCTATTTGACGGAAGCCTCCAAGGTATTGAATGTTGCCATGTACCCGCGTTTGGGTTTCAAGGTCACCCGGAGGGGAGCCCAGGCCCGCACGATGTTAGCGTGTTGTTTGACCGTTTTATGTCATTGATAGATACCTATCGCGGATAGTGCGATGGCAAAGCGAGACGACTTAAAATCAATCCTTATCTTAGGCGCTGGCCCGATCGTGATCGGTCAGGCGTGTGAATTCGATTATTCCGGCACGCAAGCCTGTAAAGCATTGCGTGAGGAAGGTTATCGCGTCATTTTGGTCAATTCGAATCCAGCGACGATTATGACTGATCCAGAGCTTGCTGATGCAACTTACATTGAGCCGGTAGCTTGGCAAA
>DPMX01000358.1 GCA_003540955.1 Gammaproteobacteria bacterium | reverse complement strand
GGCCTGTTCAAATAGAACCGGATCAAAGGGTCGCCCCGCTACATAATTTTGCAGAGCGCCGTCGGCCGCGAGTCGAGCCGTACCATAATGTGCGGCACTTGCTTCAACATAGACTTGATGCGGTTTAAATTGAGTGGTGGCTTGAATTTCAAGGCGAACACCAGGGAAATTATATTCATTAGCATAGCCAGGAGGTAGGAACGCAGTGATTGCATTATCGCCGGCCTCTAAGGTTTTGCCGGCTTGCGGCGGCGTAAGACCGTCGCCAGAAGCTATCCAGGCAATCAAGTCCTCTCTTGAAATATCATCGCTGGCAAGTGTTGCTAGTGACGAAAGCATGAAGAATGCGAAAGTTATTGTAGTGCGAGTTAATGTCACTTTGTGATGTTCCTACATTTATTTGTAATTGACGCCCTTCGAACCATCTTTTGCAAGCAGTCGGTGCCCAAGGGAAGTGTACTACAGAGTCAACAATTGCAGGGGAACATATATGTCATTCGCTAAGGAGGCCAATTTAATTGTCGAACGCGTCATACTGCGCCTCACAAATGTGATCCGGGGTTTTTGGATTAGGTTGCGCAAATTAAGAACGATCGGCCCGTTTCTTGCAATGAAAAAGATTACTAACGCAACTATTGTTCCTCAGGGGAGCACACAATCAGTAGGAAAAAACGCGTCTGGGAGTAGTGCCGAAACGACGTAATTAGGAACATCGACCACGTTACTGACGCGAAAATCGATTGTCATACTGCAAATCACATAGGCTTGTTCCATCGTCCAGAGACTGATGGGGGGGGGGCTAAGATACGTAGAGATAGGGATATGCCAACCGAATCTTTGAATTGTTTTCAGAAATTTGTAGACGCACTAAGAGTAAATTTGCCAGAATTTGGCAGCGGCTCAACCTAAGACTGATTCTAGTCTGTTTAGGGGGGAATTATAAAGATGATTACTGCAGAGGTCCGGCCTGATCTTGCTTCCTACTACAACCAAGACTGCGATCCAAAAAATTTGGCGCCTCTATGGGAAGTGTTGCATACCTTTGCGAGGTCAACGCCATATAGCGACTGTCAACCGTATATTTGGCACTACGATGAAATCCGGGATACTCTCTTGAAGTCGGCTGATCTTATTACCGCCGAAGAGGCAGAGCGTCGCGTTTTAATTCTCGAAAACCCAGGTATGCGCGGTCGGTATCGAGTGACCACATCGTTATATGCTGGACTACAGCTCATCATGCCTGGTGAAATCGCCCCGGCACATCGACATACTCAATCGGCGTTGCGGTTTATTATAGAAGGTTCTGGTGCATATACTGCCGTCGAAGGCGAAAAGACAATCATGTCAGAGGGTGATTTTGTCATCACCCCGTCGTGGACTTGGCATGACCACGGGAACGAGACGGATTCACCAATGATATGGCTTGACGGTCTCGATGTTCCGTTGATCGAGACTCTTGACGTTACCTTTGCTGAACAATACCCCAACAAAATACATCCGACTACTCGTCCGAATGGTGATTCGATTGCTCGGTATGGGTCCGGTTTGATGCCGGTCGACCATCAACAACAAAACGGTGCCTCACCGGTCTTTAATTACCCCTATGCGCGAACGCGAGAAGTGCTGGAACAAATGCGCAAGACTGAGGAATGGGACCTCTGTCATGGACTTAAATTGCGTTACGTCAATCCTGACAACGGTCACTATGCGATGCCGACAATAGGAACTTTTATGCAGCTTTTGCCTAAGGCTTACGAGACATCGATCTATCGTTGCACCGATGCAACAGTATACAGCGTCGTTGAAGGTTCTGGGAGGTCAGTGATAGGTGGGCAGGCATTCGAATGGGGTAAACGTGACCATTTTGTAGTGCCCTGCTGGGCTCCTCAATGTCACGTAGCTAATGAAGACGCCGTCCTATTTAGCTTCTCCGACCGACCAATCCAAGTGGGGATGGGAATATGGCGCGAAGATCGTGCTGGGGCATAGAGAAAATCGGGGTAGCAATCGAAATTAAGAAGCTTCAACGCTTTGTCTTTAATCACTACCGATAAAATGAACAGGTCCCTTCGGGACGACTAGACTTGGGTTTATCGACTCGTGACTGCCATAATAATGATTCTTGATGTGGTCTATATTAACTGTGCTCGCAACTCCAGGATAGGCGTAGAGCATTTGAGTCAACCGAGAGAGATTTGGATAATCCACTATACGGCGGAGGTTACATTTAAAATGGCCGACGTAGACTGGGTCAAAACGAATAAGGGTAGTGAAGAGACGCCAATCTGCCTCGGTTAATCTATTCCCGAGTAAGTAAGTGCGGTCTTTGAGGAGTTCCTCTAACCAATCGAGTGATTCAAATAGTGGGAATATCGCTTCCTCGTAAGCTGCCTGGCTGGTCGAGAACCCACATTTATATACACCATTATTTACTGTCTCATATACCCGGTGGTTAATAATATCAATTTCGTTACGTAGGTCCTCCGGGTAGTAATCACCTGGTTTTACGTCCAATTCCTCAAAACCGGAGTTGAACATCCGGATAATTTCGGATGATTCATTACTGACGATGGTTGACTTCTTTTTATCCCAAAGAATTGGGATCGTAGCTCGTCCAGAGTAATTCGGATCTGCTGCGCGGTAGATCTCATAAACATAATCAGCATGGTGTAGTGGATCAGCAACGACTCCATTTCCCTTAGTAAAGTTCCACCCATCTTTTGTCATATGCCAATGTACGATCGATAGATCTACCATATCTTCAAGCCCTTTTAATGTCCGAAAGATGACAGTTCTGTGGGCCCAAGGGCAGGCGTGACCGACATATAGATGATATCGACCGGCTTCCGCCTTGAATCCACCTTCGCCGCTCGGTCCAGGCCGGCCATCAGAGGTGACCCAATTCCGGAATTGTGACTCGGTTCGAATGAATCGGCCTCCACTCGATTCGGTTTCGAGCCAGCGCTCGTGCCATTTACCTTCTATCATTACCCCCATCTATAGTTCCTATATACGTACGTATTGCCGATCGAATGTCGTTTTCCACTTCCCCCATCTCTCTTCGTCCGATGGGTATTTCGGGTGATCAAAACATGCAATTGTGAACTTTTTACCGCCGACCACATAACTTACTGCCTCTATAAATTCTAGCTGAGATTTGTAGCTATCACGTTGCTCATCAGGCACTAGTTTCGGCTCTGACTTCGACCATATTCCGGCAATCCGTAACGTTTCAATTAATCTTTCTGAGGAAGGGCCCGTTTGGTTGCGCGAACAACACAAATATAAACTCCCATTAAGTGGGTCGCCGGGATCGAAGATTAGGTCATGATTTTCAAAAATATCGGTAGTTCTCATTCGCAAAATCCTCAATATTTTCAAGCTGGGCGTTCCCCGGCGAGCGTCGTCCGGTGCATTATCCGCTGATGGCCTTCATATCCACCATCAGCGTAATGCACCACGCACCTGTTGTCCCATAAAACCAGCATATCAGGGTGCCATTTGTGACGGTGAACAAAGGCATCTTCAGTCATATGCTGCAATAAGTACTTTAGGAGGGCGCGACCTTTCGTGGGTTCCATTTCTACTATTGCAAGGGTATAGACATCATTGATAAATAGTGACTTACGACCTGATAGTGGGTGGGTCCGGACGAGCGGGTGAATTTCCGTTTTCTCTGCATCCTCAGATATGACTATCTTCATTGAACGACTCGCATCATCTTCAGAGAAAAGACCTCGTGGCCCGTAAGCTGGTGCAGCACTATGAATCGCAGATAGTCCAGTGAGTGTGGTTTTGAGCTTCGCGGGCAACATCTCGAAGGCCTGATGGCAATCGCCGAATAATGTGTCTCCACCAACTGGTGGCACAGTTTTAGCGTGCAACAGCGTGCCACTCGGTGGCCGGGGTTGAAAACTCCAGTCACTATGCCATGAGGCGCCAAAAATCGGTGTCGATTCTCTTGCTTCGCGGCGAACTTCGATAACGTGCTTGTGTTGACTCAGTGGCCGCACGAATGGATCTAAACCTAACTCACCAAGTTGTTTTGAAAAGGATATAAGAGCGGTTGGTTCGAACACCTGGTCTGGGAAAATAAGTATTGGATATTTTGACCATGCAACTTTTATTGCCTTTATCTGCTGCACGCTCAAGGTGTTATTTGCTTTTAAGCCAACAACCTCCGCAACGAAGTTAGGCTTGATTTCCCGAAGTGTTAGCTGTCCAGACATATGGGCTGAATTCTACCCCAAGGTCGAGACAGGCGTGATTTGAATATTATAAATCACGCGTGTCTCGTCATCCTCGTGTTTATGGTAATCTGTGCCTAGGTACGTCTGTGCCAGTTCGTCAATATGGGAATCAGCAGCCTCTTCCGTAATTTCGGACACAGTCCCTCGGAGTTGCATGTAGCGATAAGGATTATCAGGGTCGATGATTGCAAGCGCGACTGCAGGTCGGGCTCGCATGTTACGATCCTTCTGGCGACCTTTAGCCGAATTAATTCGGAGCTGGTCTCCGTCGGAATCGAACCATACAGGGGTAACCTGTGGGGTGCCGTCAGGCATGACCGTGGCAAGATCGGCGAAGGCCTTCTTGTTCAGTAAATCCTTGAAGTTATCTGGGATCTTATTCGTCATAATTTATTCCTTCGGGTTGGTTGTCGGAATAAAAACTCACATGCTAGCTTGGTCTATTGCCATGCGTTTTATTGTGTAAACATAAGAGTATAGGAATTTTCAAGGCTCATTAGAATAAATGGAAACAACGAGCTCTATCTTTTCATACAAGAAATATTGGGCGCACCGTCATACCCCTGCGCCATTCTTACCTATGACAAGGGCGGAAATGGACGACCTGGGATGGGATAGCTGCGACGTAATTGTCGTATCCGGCGATGCCTATGTTGACCATCCAAGTTTTGGCGCGGCCATTGTTGGACGAATGCTCGAGGCGCAAGGTTTCCGAGTAGGAGTGATCGCGCAACCCGATTGGAAAAATATTGACGACTTCTGTGAGCTTGGTCGGCCAAATCTTTTCTTCGGAATTACCGCGGGGAATATGGATTCGATGGTTAACCGTTATACATCGGACCGGAAAACTCGAAGCGATGATGCATATACCCCAAGTGGAGAAGCGGGGAAACGTCCCGATCGGAGTGTTATTGTGTACGCACAACGTACTCGAGAGGCTTTCAAAGCCGCGCCGATAATTATCGGCGGGATTGAGGCGAGTTTAAGGCGAGTAGCACATTTCGATTACTGGTCTGAAAAGGTGCGCCGCTCGATTTTGATTGATGCTAAAGCTGACCTGCTGATTTACGGAAACGCTGAGCGGCAATTAAGCGAAATTAGTCATCGACTAGCTGCAGGAGAGCAGATCTCAGATATTACAGATCTGCGCGGTACAGCTTTTGTTGTCCGAAAAACACCACATGGCTGGACCGAGATTGACTCAACTCATTTAGATAGGCCGGGACCATTGGGCCCTAAGGTCGATCCGTATTCAGCAAATAATTCATTCTGTGTGCAAGGCACAGAAGCTGAAAAAAACTGCGATAGAAACGTCAAAATTGTAAAGTTTAGTGGTCGAGTACCAAACGCCGATCGGATGTTGAGTGTCATTCGGCTGCCTTCGTTTAATCAGGTGCGCAATGATCCCGTGCTCTATGCTCATGCGTCTCGCATCGTCCACCTAGAGTCGAACCCCGGTAATGCACGAGCACTAATCCAACGCCATGGTGATGTTGAACTCTGGCTAAATCCCCCACCCTTGCCGCTGAGCACGCCGGAAATGGATGCAGTCTATGAATTACCCTTTACTCGCCAACCACACCCGAGTTATGGGGAAGCAAGTATTCCCGCTTACGAAATGATCCGCTTTTCAATTTCGATTCAACGGGGCTGTTTCGGAGGGTGTACCTTTTGTTCCATCACGGAGCATGAAGGCAGGGTTATTCAGAATCGATCGGAGGATTCGGTGGTCCGTGAGATAGAGACGATCCGAGATCAAGTTCCTGGATTTACTGGTGTTATTTCTGATCTCGGGGGACCAACTGCGAATATGTATCGTATGGCTTGCAAGACCCCAGAAATCGAATCGGCTTGCCGTCGGCCGTCTTGTGTATTTCCCCGTATATGTTCCAATCTAAAGACGGACCATGGGCCACTCATTAAACTTTATCGCCGTGCCCGCGAATTGCCAGGAATAAAAAAAGTTTTGATTGCCTCGGGCGTGCGTTATGACTTGGCAATCGAGTCGCCTGAGTACATCAAGGAGCTAGCACAACAGCACACCGGTGGCTATCTAAAGATAGCGCCGGAGGCTATTTCCGAGGGTCCTTTATCGAAAATGATGAAACCTGGAGTTGGTACTTACTATCGATTCAAAGAGCTCTTTGATCGATATTCCAATGAGGCTGGCAAAGAACAATACTTGATTCCATACTTTATTGCTGCGCATCCAGGCACTAGTAATGAAGATATGCTTGATCTTGCGTTGTGGTTGAAACGCAACCGCTACCGAGCAGATCAAGTACAAGCATTCTTACCATCGCCCATGGCTACCGCAACAGCGATGTACCACACAAGTAAAAATCCACTTCGCCGAGTCGACATCCACAGTGAGGTTGTGATTGTACCTAAAGGATTAAAAGTACGTCGCCTACATAAGGCATTTTTACGTTACCACGACGCGAATAATTGGCCCCTACTTCGGAATGCATTGAAGAGCATGGGCCGTGCCGATCTCATTGGTAACGGCAAGCGACACCTGGTCCCGAGCTATCAACCATTAGGGACCGGAGATCGTTTGGAAGGTAGGCGTAGCGCGCGGAATGATAAACCATTTCGAACCACTCACACTCGAAGCGAACATGTGGATACACAACGCAACTTGGGATCGGGGAAGAAACCTAAACCTGGGCAACGTACAATGTGCTCAACAAACAAACGACGACGAACTTAAATGAAGGAAGAAGCATTATGCCTAAACTGAAAGAGTCAGAGCGGGACACATTTTTGGGGGAACCCGGATTCATGATGAACATTGCGACCGTTGATGCAAGCGGGGCGCCATTATCCACGCCCATTTGGTTCGTCCACGAGGAGGGATGCATCTGGTTTACTCCACGGCAGCACTCGGAATGGTTAGAAAATATTCGTCATGAATCCCGAATAGCATTATGTGTCGATGAGCAGAGCATGCCTTACCGTAAAGTGGTCATTCGAGGTAACGCGGAGCTTGTGTACGACGTTGGCAACGATGACCTCTGGCGAGACCGTTACCGACGAATAGCACAACGTTATATTCCACTCGACGATGCGAATGCCTACGTCGACGGGACAGACGATCAGCCGCGCGCCTTGTGCTCATTGAGTTTAGCTGATTCCGAAGTGAGAACATGGCGTATGCCGGTCGAGGGCGAGGCCTATAACGGAATCTGGGCCAAGCGCTATTGGACTAAAGACGCAAAAGTTAATTCCGCTGCGCCAGACGTGTTTAAAGAGAGCGTGATGTAAACACACCGTAAGTTGCGGTTAGATGCGGTGGTTTATGACTAATTGGGTCCATTTAAAGCAGTGCGCGTGCTGCTGCCATTGCGGCCTTCCTATCAGGCAATACTCGCGCATCTCTCTATGTTGCTCTTCTTGATTTAACTAGCTCCCCCAACCACTGGATAGCCACGATCCCGCCACCGAAGCATCCCGCCGCTCAAGTTTGCGGCTTTTGTTACGCCAGCCTGTTGTAATAGAAAGATTGCTTGGGCAGACCGAGCCCCGGATCGACAAACTGTTACGACGGGAGTCTGGGTGTCAATTTCGCCGACTCGATTGGCAAGCGAACCGAGGGCAATTTGTTTCGCATTAACGATATGTCCAAGACTGCCCTCGAATTCGTCATGTTCTCGGACATCTAGCAAAAGAACTTCTGAGAGATTTTCGAGGACCCATTCGGCATCGATTTCCCAGACACCAGCAAAGGTTTTTTTTAACGGCCCCCACATCGGTAATTCATCAGTGATGCGGCCATTCTTTGGACGCCCACAATTAAGATTAGCGGGCAGCGCAACGTCGATTTTTCCGGGATGCGGTAGCCCGAGGCTATTCATATAAAGCACGAAGTCTTTCTGACTGGATTGTCCTCCTACGCGGGGATTAAATTCCTTTTCTTCCGCGACCGACGTGACCGTCACGCCATCATAGTCATGTGCCGGATATATTTTTGTTGAGTTGGGAAGGGTTAGAATCTTAGTCTTTATAGATTGGTATAACATGGACGGACTGCCCTGTTGAAAATCCGTACGGCCACACCCTCGAACCAATAAGGCATCACCGGTAAAGGCCATTGTCTCATCATCAAGAACGTAGGTAACACAACCGCTCGTGTGACCCGGCGTCTCTCTCACCTGGAGGTATCGCGATCCGAACTTTATGTGATCGCCGTCGACTAATCCATTGTCTGCCCCTTCGACTCCTGCATGCCGCGAGATGTTAATTTTCGCATCCAGGTGGTGCTTCATAAGCCATGCGCCGGTGACATGATCTGCGTGGCAATGCGTATCAACAACATGAATCAGCTGGAGTCCTAGTTCATCTATTAGCGAGCAATCCCGGGTGGATTGTTCGTACACAGTATCAATAATCACTGCTTCACGAGACTTTGAGTCACCTAATAAATAAGTATATGTGAATGAATTTTTGTCAAATAACTGCCGAAATATAAGCATTAGATCCCCTTCCCGCAGGATGCAGCCCTATCGGTAGAGATTAGGATCTCCGGCTGAATTCCGCAATAATTTAAGATTATGATAACCCACTGTAAATTCTGGAGAACACTGAAATGATTGAGGCTGTAATTGTATCCACCGCTCGGACACCATTATGCAAAAGTTGGCGGGGAGCCTTCAATATGACACATGGCGCGACGCTTGGCGCCGCGGCTGTGCAGTCTTCTATTGATCGCGCAGAACTCGAGTCCGGAGAAGTAGACGACGTCTTAATGGGCTGCGCAAATCCTGAGGGTGCAACCGGTTCGAACATTGCGCGCCAAATTGCACTCCGTGCTGGTCTTCCAGTAACTGTATCAGGTTTGACAATTAACCGCTTCTGCTCCTCGGGATTACAAACCGTCGCCCTTGCGGCTCAAAGAGTGATGAGTGGTGAGGCTGATATATTTGTCGCAGGAGGAGTTGAATCCATTTCATGCGTTCAGAACGAAATGAATCTACATATGTTGGCTGACCCCTGGCTCACAGAGAATAAACCAGAAATTTACTGGCCAATGCTGCAAACCGCAGAAACGGTTGCTAAGCGTTATAACATCTCTCGTGAGGAACAAGATCGATACGGCGTCGACAGTCAAAATAAGGCCACACAAGCTAGAGAGGAAGGAAAATTTGAGGATGAAATAGTTCCAGTTACGACTAAAATGAAGCTGATTGATAAGGAGAGCGGAACGGAAACAATAAAAGAAGTCTTTGCCACCGAAGACGAAGGAATCCGTCCGGGTACAACGTACGAAGGGGTGGCTCAGATTAAGCCAGCTATTGACGGTGGAGTAATCGCGGCTGGGAACGCGAGCCAGTTCTCTGACGGCGCATCAGCCCAGGTAATTATGAGCGATAAGCGAGCCGAGCTAAAAGGTCTACAACCATTAGGAGTTTTCCGAGGTTTTGCAGTCGCAGGCTGCGAGCCTGATGAAATGGGGATAGGTCCAGTCTTCGCTATCCCGAAGCTATTGAAGAATGTAGGCCTAAAGATTGAAGACATCGATTTATGGGAGCTTAACGAGGCATTTGCGGTCCAGGTTATATACTGCCGCGATAAACTTGGTATCCCAGGAGAACGCTTAAATGTCAATGGCGGCTCAATAGCGGTTGGACACCCTTACGGTGTTACCGGAAGTCGGTTGACAGGTCATGCCTTAATTGAAGGTAGGCGACGCGGCGCAAAAAACGTCGTGGTGACGATGTGTATTGGGGGTGGCATGGGTGCCGCAGGTCTTTTCGAAGTCTATTAGAGCTGTTTTAATATTGTTTAGCTTGGCCAAGGAGGCCATGGTTAAGCTGCTATCGTCTCGGGGCCACCCCAGCTCCTTAGCTCTGGCATTACCTCACTCGCAAATGTTTTCATTGTTCGCTCTAAAACGTTGTAGGGCAAGCCGGCAAAGCGCGTAACCAGTAGGATGTCATAGGCGCCGAGGATCTCACGTCGAGCATGAATTTTATCAAGAATTTGTTGTGGCGTACCCCAAGTCTGGCTTGCAAGGTAGTCATCGGCTACTGCTTCAAGGCCCGCTGTCTGCATGGCTTTCGCGCCCTCGCCATACTCTTCGTAGCCTTGGACATCGGCGAAGTGGTCGCCCATCATTTCGTAATGGTGCATTAGACTTAGAAGATAACGACGCACGTGACGGTCAGCATTCTCTGCCGCACGGTCAGCATTCTTATCGCACACGCAGAAGTCAACAAAGAAAGGGATCGGGGGCGCAGTTTTGTGGTGACTCCGATAATGCTCTGC
>DPMX01000052.1 GCA_003540955.1 Gammaproteobacteria bacterium | reverse complement strand
TACTCCTCCATTGATGATATTCATCATCGGTACCGGCATTTGAAAATCGCATCCTTGATTCAGGTACGAGTATATTGGAATTCTTTGTTCTAACGCCGCAGTTCGGCTGGCCGCTATAGATACGGCCAGCATTGCGTTCGCGCCGAGCAACCTTTTACTTGAAGTACCATCTAAGTCGATCATGGTTTGATCGATCCCGGCCTGCTCCTCTACCGGGAAACCGTTTAATGCATCAGCGATTTCGTTGTTGATGTTTGCAACAGCCCTTAGAACACCCTTACCACCGTAGCGCGCAGGATCCTCGTCCCGCAACTCGATCGCCTCACGTTCACCGGTTGATGCCCCAGAAGGAACGGCAGCGGATGCCTTAGCACCGGTGACCGTGGTAATTTCGGCCCAAACGGTCGGATTCCCACGCGAATCGATTATTTCCAGGGCTTTTATTGACTCAATTGCTGACATGGAACCGGTTATTGTTACTAGATAAGAGGGGAAATCTTCACCGTACGGTCAATTTCTTTCAGCGTTTCCAAAAGGCTTTTCAAATCAGACAGCGGTAAACAGTTCGGACCATCGCTCAAGGCTTGATCGGGATTTGGGTGGGTCTCTAAAAACAAACCAGCAACACCAGTGGCGACAGCGGCACGCGCTAAGGCGGGAACGAACTCTCGCTGACCACCAGAGACGTCGCCCTGCCCCCCTGGTACCTGGACGGAATGCGTGGCGTCAAATATAACCGGACACCCACTCTCGCGCATCACGACTAATGAACGCATATCCGACACCAAGTAGTTGTACCCAAATGCCGCACCTCGCTCACACACCATGATCGCGTCGTTTCCAGTTGCACGAGCTTTAGCAACGACATGCTGCATATCCCACGGAGCGAGAAACTGCGCCTTTTTTATATTTACCGGGAGCTGCTGACGTGCGACGTTCTGGATGAAATTAGTCTGACGGCACAAGAATGCGGGAGTCTGTAACACGTCAACAACCGCTGCCACCTCATTTAGCGGGGAATCTTCATGCACGTCCGTGAGAACCGGAATATCTAATTGTTGACGAACCGCATCCAACGCTTTGAGACCAGATTCAATGCCAATTCCGCGAAAACTCTCGTGTGACGTACGATTGGCCTTATCGTAGGATGCTTTAAAAACGAATGGGATCCCGAGAGATTGTGTTAATTCGTGCAAACAGCCGGCGACGTCGACAACAAATGCTTCACCCTCTACGACGCACGGACCGGCGATGAGAAAAATTTGATGTTCGATTCCGACCTCGAAATCACGCAACCGCATCGGGGACCTCAACGCCAGTCGATCGTTGATAGTTCAGCGCTGCGGTAAGAAACGCATTGAAAAGGGGGTGTCCCTCACGAGGAGTCGAGGTAAATTCGGGGTGAAACTGGCATCCTACAAACCATGGATGGTCGGGGATCTCGATTATCTCGACCAAATTCCCATCGATCGAGCGCCCAGCGATACGGAGACCCGCAGCCTCCAATTCCATCATGTATTTATTATTAAATTCGTAGCGATGACGATGGCGTTCCGTGATAACTTCAGTACCGTAGGCACGGGCAACTAGACTGTTAGGTGCAACCTTGCACTGTTGTCCGCCTAATCGCATCGTCCCACCCTTGTTGTCGCCTTCATTTCGTCGTTCAAGCGTACCTTCACTAGTAGTCCACTCAGTAATTAACCCGATAACGGGGTGTGGCGTATTCGGGTCAAACTCTGTACTGTGTGCGCCGCGAAGGTTGGCAGCATTTCGTCCACACTCGATTACTGCAACCTGCATACCTAAACAAATCCCTAAGTAAGGAATCCTCGACTCACGAGCGTACTGAGCTGCTGTAATCTTTCCTTCAATTCCACGCTCGCCGAAACCGCCCGGGACTAAAATGGCATCAACGTCACCCAAGCAAGAAGTCCCTTCATGTTCGAGCTGCTCGGAATCGACGTAACGAATATTTACACGCGCGTGCGTATGGATCCCACCGTGACCAAGCGCTTCCGACAACGACTTATACGACTCAGTAAGCTCAACGTATTTACCAACCATTGCAATGGTGAGCTCGCAAACTGGGTTCTGCAATCCTTGGACTACTGTCAACCATTCGCTGAGATCTGCTTCTGGTGCCTCAAGCGCGAATTTTTCGATCACTATTTTATCGAGTCCTTCATCATGAAGCATAGACGGAATCATATAGATCGAATCAGCATCATAGGCGGGGATAACAGCTCTCTCCTCGACGTTGGTAAATAATGCAATTTTGCGTTTTTCAGGTGCGGGCAATGGGCGATCTGCGCGACACAACAAAATATCGGGTTGAATACCAATAGAGCGTAACTCTTTAACGGAATGCTGCGTCGGTTTAGTTTTGATTTCGCCTGCGGAAGGAATATAAGGGACTAAGGTTAGATGGATAAACAATGTATTCCTCTGACCTAACTCCACTCGCATCTGACGAATCGCTTCAAGGAAAGGTAGCGACTCGATGTCCCCCACCGTACCACCGATCTCGACCATCGCAATTTCGGCGTCACCGGCCCCATCCTTTATGGATAGAATGATCTCATCGGTGATGTGAGGAATAACCTGGACCGTGCCACCTAGGTATTCACCTTGGCGCTCTTTACGGATAACGTTTTCATAAATTCGTCCGGTCGTAAAATTACTTTTTGCAGTCGTGCGAAAATTTACAAAACGTTCATAATGACCTAGATCGAGATCCGTCTCCGCACCATCGTCAGTAACAAACACCTCGCCATGTTGAAATGGACTCATCGTCCCCGGATCGACATTGATATAGGGATCTAGCTTGATCATTGCGATATCAAGGCCACGGGCTTCGAGAATTGCTGCCAGCGACGCGGACGCGATGCCCTTGCCTAACGATGATACAACCCCCCCAGTGATGAAGACGTAGCATGTCATCGGAAAATTACTGAGGCCGCTGTAGCACTCGAAACAGAGTCAGGCGAAGGTCGGGAATGTTCGGAAATTATGTTGTAGTTTAACCTTCCCATGCCGTATCTCAAGCTACCAGAACAATGAACTATTCTCAACCGTTCCCTCACACGAACAATCCTGCCTCAGGGCGTAAATGGATTAAAACATTAAAATCCGAAAACAATAACCGCCGCACAGCCCTCAACGGGCCGAAACGCGCAAACGACAACAGCTCCCGATGGCTTGCTACGTTTCCGCGCAGTAGAAGGGTTCTTCCCAAGTCTCATCAACAAAACCAGATTGCCATCTCACAAAACTACCTATAGATCGCAAAAAGACATAGAGAATGCTCAGATTAAGACGCGGTGCAGATGGAAACGATCCGAAACGGATGGAATTGCGGCGACTGGCTTCATACAATTTGTCGCACTAGTTTATATTCAGAATCTAAAAACACTTCTACCAAACAGATGTTAGAATACGTCTGGTTTTAGAAAAACAATAAAAACGAAATATTCGATCAGCCTCTGAGACACCCTGATCTTCGTAAAAAATCCTATGGCAGCATAATAAAAGACCGAATATCGTTTGATCATATCTTGTTAATTTTTAACTGGAAGGACCGCAGGAGTATGTGAGATGTCTGATATCCAAATCGCCCAAGCCGCAAAAAAACTCCCGATTTTAGAACTAGCAAAAACAAAGTTGGGCATCGACGATAACTACCTCGAACCCTATGGTCACGATAAAGCAAAACTATCACTCAAACATATCGATTCTTTGCGTAACGAAGTTGACGGTAAATTAATCCTAGTCACAGCGATTAGTCCAACCCCTGCCGGCGAGGGAAAAACGACAACCAGCGTTGGCCTCAGTGATGGGTTAAACCGCATAGGGAAAAAATCGATTGTTTGTTTGCGTGAACCATCTCTTGGTCCCTGCTTCGGCATGAAAGGTGGAGCTGCTGGAGGAGGCTATGCACAAGTAATTCCGATGGAGGACATCAACCTACATTTCACTGGCGATTTCCACGCGATAGGAGCTGCGCACAATTTGTTATCGGCACTTATTGACAATCATATCCATCATGGGAATACACTCAATATCGATCCGCGACTAATCACTTGGAAGCGCGTTATCGATATGAACGATCGAACCTTGCGCGATGTGGTCATTGGGCTCGGGGGGACGACCAACGGATTTTCACGTGAGGACGGCTACGACATCACGGTCGCGTCAGAAGTAATGGCTATATTCTGCCTCGCTACTTCATTAAATGATCTACGAGACCGACTTGGCGATATTGTCGTCGCTTATACACGCGGTGAGCGCAAACCGATTACCGCGTCTAATCTAAATGCCCACGGTGCGATGGCCGCTTTACTGAAAGACGCGATTAAACCAAACGTAGTACAGACTTTAGAAAATAATATTGCGTTCATCCACGGTGGCCCGTTCGCCAATATCGCTCACGGTTGCAACAGCGTTACTGCAACGAAAACTGCTTTAAAACTCGCTGACTACGTCGTTACGGAAGCTGGATTCGGGGCAGACCTTGGTGCAGAGAAATTCATCGACATTAAGTGCCGCATGGCTGGACTCGCACCGCAAGTGGTAGTACTAGTGGCAACTGTTCGCGCCCTAAAATACCACGGTGGCGTTCCCAAAGACGATCTTAATTTCGAGAACCTCGCTGCCCTAGAACGAGGAATGGAAAACCTGCAACGCCATCTCACAAATATAAAAGAACACTACGGCTTACCAGCGATAGTTTCCATCAATCATTTTACTCACGACACTGACGCTGAAGTTGAATTACTGCGATCTAAAGTCGAGTTAATCGGTGGCATCGCGGTAGTTGCCAAGCATTGGGCAAATGGCGGAGCCGGCGCTGAAGAACTGGCAAGAACGGTCGTAGATGCAATAGAGCAGCAACCGTGCACACATAGATACGTCTACGAAGACACCGATTCTCTTTGGAGTAAAATTAACGCTATCGCGACGAAAATTTATGGTGCGAGCGGGATCAGCGCTAGTACTCGAGTTCGGGCCGAAATAGAGAAATTAAATGAACAATACGGCAACTTTCCGGTGTGTATCGCAAAGACTCAAATGTCATTTTCCACCGATCCATTGTTACTCGGCGCACCAAGCGGCCACAACGTTGAAATTAGCGATGTCAGATTGTCTGCAGGAGCACGCTTCATCGTTGCTATCGCCGGCAACATGATGACTATGCCAGGATTGCCTAAGGTGCCTGCGGCTGAAAACATTGACGTTGATAAAAGCGGCAATATCGTCGGTCTTTTCTAGCCCTTAGATAAAATAATCGAGGCTGTTCGGTCTCGCATTGGCAACCTACTTTCAGCCGTTACGTTACCAATCCAGCGATCGTCCAAATGCCTGGCTATAACGAGCGGTAAACGATTCACGTGTAAATGAATGGTTTTGAGTACCCGCGCATTCGATTTTTATTG
>DPMX01000307.1:637-8196 GCA_003540955.1 Gammaproteobacteria bacterium | reverse complement strand
AAGCTCGACCTTGCCAAGCAGCATCCGGACTGCGTTCGAATTGTGACTGCTGATGACTTTGATTCAGGTGTAACGACTGTCCCGCCAAACGTGCGAGGAACATTAAAACCAGTGACGCTACCATTTTTAGCTAAGCACAAGGTGCGCTTCGTTGGTGAAATCATTGCTGTAGTAGTTGCGCCAACTAGGTATGTGGCAGAAGACATCGTTGATTTGATCTCCGTCGAGTATGAAACCTTACCTGCCTACAACGACGTTGAGGATGCAATGAAATCCAATGCGACGCTACTTCATGAAGAGCTTGGCAGTAACATCTACTATAGCGACTCGTTTAGTAACGGGGATGTGGAAAAGGCCTTTGCTGAGGCCGATCTTGTCGTAAGCGAAAAGATCGCAACAGGGCGTACTTCAGCCGCACCGATTGAGACCCGCGGAGTTGTTGCTAGTTGTAACTGGGACGAAACACTGACTGTGTGGTCATCTACTCAGATGCCCTATCCTTTGCGTACTTACCTTGCGTTCAACCTTGGTATTTCGGAGCAAACCATACGGGTTATCGCACCGACCGTTGGTGGTGGTTTTGGGCAAAAGGCTCATTTTTTTGCGGAAGACTTCATTTTGCCTTGGCTGGCGAAAGAGATCAGGAAGCCGATTAAGTGGACTGAAGATCGGCGCGAACATCTGCTCAGTACGGCTCATGCAAAGCAGTGCACGATGTACGTTCAGATAGCCTTTAAAAACGACGGCACGATCGTTGGGATGAAGACCAAAAATATTGGAGATTCAGGCGCATATTCAGTTTATCCATGGTCGGGACTGATCGAGTCCGTGGTCGGTAATAACGGATCGCCAGGTGCATTCAAGGTACAGAATGTTAGCTATGAAACTATAGTTGCGATGACCAATAAGATGGCAACCGGGGGCTATCGAGGAGTCGGTTGGTCAGCAGGTTGTTATGCGCGGGAGATGGTGCTGACTAAAGGCGCAAAATTATTAAACCTCGACATTGTTGATATATATAAGAAAAACTTTATCAGAAAAGAGGAGTTTCCTTATACAAGCGCAACCAAGCAAACCTATGATAGCGGTGATTACCACAAAGTTTTGGATACCTGTATGGAAATGTCAGGCTACCTCGACGAGAAGAAACTGCCTCGACTTACTGCTGACGGTAAGCTCAGAGGTATTGGGATTTCGTTTTTTGTCGAGCCGACGAATTGGGGGAGCCGGACAGCGGCAGAAAGCGGATTGCAAGGGACTCTACATGACACGTCCACCGTTGAAATGGATCCAACGGGAAAGGTTACCGTTAGAAGTGGCCAGTTTAGCCACGGCCAAGGCTTGAAGACGACGCTAGCGCAAGTCGCCGCGGAAACGCTGGGGGTCTGCATCGAAGATGTTGTCGTGATCGATGGTGACACGGCCACAGGCGCGTACGGGATGGGGACCTTTGCAAGTCGGAGTGCCGTGATTGGCGGGGGGACAATTATTCGTGCCGCCACTGATGTACGAGATAAGTTACTTAAAATCGCAGCCCACGTGATGGAGGCGAATGCAGCCGACCTGACCATCGACCAGGGCAATATTTTCGTCAAGGGTTCCGCCGATCGAAGCATGACGGTTGCGGAAATCGCCTACATCACCTACTTCGACCGATTTAATCGACCAGATGAAGACGAAGTAGAACCAACCTTGAGTTCGACTCGGCATTACGACCCACCGGCGGCCTATGCCAATGGTTCACACGCGGTATCTATTGAATTAGACCCGGACACGGGAAAAATAGATGTTAAACGGATCTTTGCGGTTGAAGATTGCGGCAACATGATTAATCCGAAAGTGGTCGATGGGCAAATGCGAGGCGGTGTATCACAGGGTGTCGGGATGGGTTTATTAGAATCGTTGGACTACGATGTTGCTGGTCAACTTAAAAATGCGTCGTTTATGGACTTTCTACTACCAAATGCTATGACGATCCCGGACATCGAATGTGCACATGTCGTGACACCCTCACCCGGCACAGAAGGAGGATTCAAAGGGGCAGGTGAATCTGCGATGTTGTCGATTCACATCGCTTTATCGAATGCAGTGGCCGATGCGTTGTCCGAGTATGATGGAAAGCTAGTGCCTATGGTCACACCGATCGGCCCACAACAAGTTATGGATTTGATCAACAACCAGACACTATCGGATGGCGCTTTGGCGGCGAAACGAATTTGATGAGCGGCCAAACTAGAGGCGTTTATGGTCGCCGCCGTTCCCGGAATCTGCGATAGAAGAACCAGTAATATAGAAAATAGGTATGCCCACCTCTAACATTCAATTGTACTCATTTCCAACCCCGAATGGCCGTAAAGTCTCGATCGCGTTGGAAGAGCTGGAGCTTGAGTACGACGCCCACCGTGTTGATATCCTGGAGCGAGATCAATTCACACCGGAATTTATTGCTGTTAATCCGAATTCAAAGATCCCGGCGATCACCGATCCCAACGGTCCAGATGGAAAATCGATACACATAATGGAGTCTGGGGCGATCCTTACCTATCTTGCGCGCAAGACCGGCAAACTTATGCCGAGCGAACCAAGGCTACAATCCGAGACTGAGCAGTGGTTGCACTTCCAAATGGGTGGGGTTGGACCGATGTTTGGGCAATTTGGACATTTCTATAAATATGCTGGTGAGAAATGCGATCATCCCTATCCTGAGCAGCGTTACCGGAACGAGGTTCGACGTTTACTCGGAGTGCTTGACACGCGTCTTGAAGGGACCGATTACCTGGTTGGCGATCAGTATACTATCGCCGATATAGCGACCTTTCCCTGGATAGGTTGCATTGAGTGGGGATATGCGGCGTGGGATCACATAGGGGTAAATGAATTCAAAAATGTGGTTGCTTGGCATAGGCGTTGTGAGGAAAAGCCCGCCTCTGTTCGTGGTGCCGGAGTTTGCGTGACAAATTAGTACACTGTTCGCACGCTGCCGCATCTATAAATTGAAACGCACAGATTTGCGAGTATTCTTGGGTCAATTATGATCTAACGGTCGAGGGGGGCGTGATGCGCGGCGGTCAGGTATTTATGGAATCGTTGATAGCTCACGATGTTGAGTGCATATTTGGTAATCCCGGCACGACTGAGAACTCGCTGCTCGATCGCTTGATAGATTACCCGCAACTCAAATACTACATCGCCCTACATGAAGGCGTTGCAGTTGGTGCGGCGACTTTCTACACTCAGGCTAGTGGCAAGATCGCAGTGGTAAACCTGCATGTGGCACCCGGACTCGGTAATGCCATTGGCATGATATATGCCGGGCTCAAGTCAAATTCACCACTCGTGATTACGGCTGGGCAGCAAGACACTCGGATGAGATTGCGTGATCCGCTCTTATCCCATGATCTTGTTGCTATGGCGCGCCCTGTAACCAAATTTAGCGCTGAGCCGAATAGCGCCGATGAGTTAGGGCCGTTAATGCAACGGGCTTTTAAGATTGCTAATGAACACCCGAAAGGCCCTGTCTTCGTCGCGTTGCCAGTGAATGTAATGGAGCAGGAAACAACCATTGGTGTGACGACATCCGGTCACTTAAGTACGGCTATCGCAAGTGTTAAGGCTATAGATGAAGCCCGTGATCTTATTCTGGCTAGTCAAAATCCGGCTATCGTCACAGGCGATGACCCCGCGCGGTCAGGGGCCTTCGATAGTGTTGTCGCATTGGCAGAGGTGATAGGCGCACCCGTTTACCGTGAGGGTTTGCGTGCGCAGCTTTCGTTTCCCAGTAGACATCCGAATAATCGTGGGCGTGTGCCATTTGCCGCCAAGGACACTGCTAAGTTACTTGGAGAACATGACCTTGTGTTGTTATTAGGTGGGCCGTTTTTCGAAGACATCTGGCACGATGCGATCAGTCCGTTTTCGCCAGGGGCCAAAATAATCCAGATCGAAAATAATGACCTACAGCTTGCATTTAACTTTCCTTTAGATCTTGGTATAGCAGGCGATATACGAGGTGTCGTGTCGGACCTTGTAGCTGCGCTGTCGTTAAGTGACAAGTCCTTTCGTGATGGTGTGCAAAGTCGTAACGCCACGTTATCCAAAGAACGGGATCTTAAAGTTCACCGACTTCAAGCCGACCTCGAGAAAGTATGGGATCATGAACCTATGGCTCCACTCAGAGCTCTACATGAGATAGCTAATGTCGTACCCGATGATACAGTTATCGTCGACGAGTCAGTTACAGCCTTCGGTGATGTGGCGAGTCAGTTTGACCTGAAGCGACCCGGCGATTATTTTGCGGGACGTGGCGGCGGTATCGGTCAAGGTTTAGCAGGTTCTCTCGGCACACAAATAGCGCTACCCAATAGACGGGTGATTGCTTTATCAGGTGACGGTTCCGCAATGTACAGCATTCAGGCGTTGTGGACCGCGCAACATCATCAACTCCCCATTATTTTCGTGATTCTATCCAACCGCGAATATCGAGTACTCAAACACAACTTGGATATTTATCGCCGACGCTTTGACGTGGTCTCAAGCAAACCGTACCCTCACATGGATTTGACGGAACCGGTCTTGGACTTTTCTGCAATGGCTAGAGGCATGGGGATCCAAGGGCAGGTCGTAGTCGAGGCAGCAGCGGTCGCTGACGCGATGCGGCGGGCGCTGCGATCTCAACGACCCTATTTATTAGACATTGTGGTTAGCGGAAAAGCTTAAAACCTGCATGACCACAAAGTGGCAGAGTCGACGAGATGGGAGATCGGCACAATTAATTTCCGCGTCGTATTATGATGACTTCCCCATCGCGAGAGAGATGGGATCACCTGTCTCGAATATAGTTAGGGACACCTATGCTGCGACGAGTCGAAAGGTCTGAGTTGTGACGGGTACTGCATTTAATTGCTCTCGAACGTTGTCGCCCTCGTCCACAGGAGCAAGGAGACGCCCTTCGAATGTCATTTCAACACCATCAACATCGAACGGAAACGGGTTCATCGAGTACTCCCCGCCACCGAGCGGCTTGATTTCGACGTTGGTATCTTTAGTCGCGCTCATTGGTATATGAGAGAAACAAGCTTCTTGACGTTCACTTTCTTGGACGCAATTAAAGTAAAGCGCAAATGTGTCGAAGAACTGAAGCTGTTTGTAGTTTTGAAAAAGATGCTCATCTTCAATCCATTCGGCAGTCTCAGAATCTTCTTTTAGGGTCGCTTTGAGTTGATCCTGGCGGGCTTTTTCTTTGTCGAGCATCGTGTCAGCGGTGGCTCGGTTCTCGGCGGCCAGTGAATCGAGCAGCATTTTTTCTGACATCCCATATCGGCCGTTATAGAGTCCCCAACTGTGCATGCTAGACATGAGTTCGCAGTACGCGTGCGTGTTACCATTGCGGTCGGGTGACAGCTTACTGGTTGCAACGATTTGTTCAAACGGAGTCTGCACAAGGTTATAAGGTAATCCGGTTGCGGGGTCGCGCAGAGCCGAGGCATCTAGCTCGCGCCAGCCGATATCATGGTTGGCAATTATATGCAGCATTTGCTCTCGTGGTTTAACGGATTCGAACTCGTCGTTTCCAAAATGCTCCGCGAATTGAGCTGATAGCGCCGTGTGCTGATCCATGGTTATGACGAAGTGTTCCCTACCTTCTTCCGCGGTTTGTACGATCATTGCTGTTACTCCCGTCGTAGAGTGTGTGTCTGTTTGGGAATCGCTCTTTTGCAGCGTCCTGTCATTGCGCAACGAAACCGCCGTCGACTGGTAGAATTGCACCGACGACAAAACTGGCCTCGGGTGAGCATAACCACACGACTGCGGTCGCGATCTCTTCTGGTTGTCCGAAGCGGCCAATTGGCTCACGTTCTTTGATTGAATCGATGATACTATCAGCATCTGGTTGTGCACTTAAGATCTTATCTACCAAAGGGGTTTGTACCGGCCCTGGACAAACTGCGTTAACGCGAATACCGGATTGTGCATATTCGAGCGCTGCAGTTTTAGTCAATCCAATTACGCCATGTTTTGCGGCGGAATAGGCCGGCATTCCGTTTGAACCGACCAGTCCAAAATTTGACGAATTGTTAACGATGGCGCCGCCGCCGTTTTTAAGCATATGGGTGATCTCATATTTCATAGACAACCATACGCCCTTGAGATTTATCCCGGTTATTCGATCCCAGTTTTCTTCGGTACAATCAGCTGTTTGATCGAGCGCGCCTTGAATGCCCGCGTTATTGAACGCGCAATTTAGTCCGCCATATGCCGCAATGGTTGCCTCGACCATGCTTTCTACATCATTCGATCTCGAAACGTCCGCGGGGACGAATATAGCTTTTCCTCCAGCGTCCTTTATGAGCGCAGCCGTCTCTTCGCCGCCCGCCTCGTCGACGTCAGCAACGACGACATTCGCTCCGGCTGCGCCAAAGGCGATTGCGGCCGAGCGTCCAATCCCAGAACCGCCGCCAGTCACTAATGCCGTTTTCCCTATCATCAATTTATCCTTTTCCACGCTATTGGTATGCGACAAAGCGTTCGTAATCGACCATATTCAAATTGTCCGGGTTCTTATACATTTCTACCAGCATGGAAACCTCTACTAGCGATAAAGCCAAGTCACACAGGCTTTGGGCGTCGGGAGGCATTTCGCCATACGGGAATTGGTTGAGATACTCTACAATCTCCTCGAGTCGTGCTGATAACACACCATGGAATTCGATGATTTCTTCCATGGGAACTTCGGCTTTTCGCGCCATCCGCTCGACTTCTGTAGGTAGTGACCAGTCAATGTATGGTTCGAGGTCTCGGAAGGGTTCAGGTAGTGTAGGCATATCAGTTACGCACGCGCCATTTCACGTTCGATAACTTCGTGAAAATACCGGATAGTTATTTCATCATCCTGCATTACCATGTCAGGTCGTGCTCGCGCCATAAGGCCGCTTTGAATTTTTTCATGCTGAAAAGCATCTTCCATCAGTGTATCCCGTAGGCGGCATATGGTCCATTCTTGAGCCAAGCGTTGCCCTACGTTTTCCGCGATGGGGAAGTGGTAGCGCATTTCCCAGACACATTTATCGACCGCGACGGGCCAAAAGTTATATGTCATGAAAAAATCTCCGGATACGCCATTAAAGAGCAGAAGGGCCATATTTGGAAAAATGAGGTACCAATCAAAATCACTGATTCGCTGCTTAACCCGGACATCGGTAAGCGCATTGTCTACACGCTGCATAACTTCTTCAGTCGGCAGCGATGTCGCGTTTGGATTGTACTCACATGACCACACGCTGTGATAGTTGTAAAGATTCACATTCGCGAATCGGCAAAACTTGTTATCTTTCATTATTAACGCATTACCGATCGTATAACGGTGCTGAAATGGGAGATGATAGAGCTCATTTTGCGCATCAAGCCCGGTCTTCCAGTTGGCGTTCTCTTTGACTTTATAGGTCTTGAGTAATCTCATTTTATCAAACGGAGTGCCGTCAAGTTGCGTTGCAACTCCGCCGAGAAATTCCCGAAGCGTTTCGTTCGGCTCTGGGGCAAGATTAATAAAAATAAAACCCTCC
>DPMX01000307.1:0-343 GCA_003540955.1 Gammaproteobacteria bacterium | reverse complement strand
ATTAATAAAAATAAAACCCTCCCATACGTCACAATTAATGGGTGTGAGTCCGAGTTTGCTCTTGTCGAGATCGAAAAAATTTTCTTCGTCGGGCACATAGGCTAATTCACCTTCCGGTGTAAAAGCCCAACTGTGAAATCCGCATCCAAATCGACCGGGGCATTGGCCTCGTTCATTCAAAACAAGTGTATTGCCGCGATGTGGGCAAACGTTGTGAAAGGCACGAACTTTATCGTCGTTACCTCGTACGACGAGAATGGAGACTTTGCACACCTCTAGTTCGCGAACAAAGTACTTTCCAGCCGTCGGTATTTCTTCAACCCTGCCCATGTTGATCCAATGT
>DPMX01000255.1 GCA_003540955.1 Gammaproteobacteria bacterium | reverse complement strand
CTCGATTGTGTTCTCCCTGCATTTCGACAGATCTATCAAGAATTCGGGATCACTGAACAACAATGGCGCGTTTTGCGGGTGCTGTGGGAAAATGACAGCAAGAGCTTGCTAGCGCTTGCCGAGGCCACCTTAATATCTTCACCAAGCTTGGTAGGGGTCGTTGACCGGTTAGCCCGTAATGGTCTAGTCGAACGTCGCCGATCAAAGACTGATCGCCGAGTCGTTCATATCCTAGTCACTCGTAGTGGAAAAGAACTCGAACATGCGGTCCAACCGCGCATCGATGAAATTTATAAATTGCTTGAGGCCTCGGTAACACCATCATTGTGGCATGCGATGTTCGAAGGGCTGGATCAAATTAACCGCTCGGCAGCTGCAAGGAATAAAGCGGCCCAAAACATCTAAAATACGGAGGCCGAAACTATGAGGATATGTACAGGCAATGACTACCTAAATCGACTTCGCGATGGTCGAGAAGTATGGCTCGAAGGGAGCCGCGTTGCAGACGTCACCGCCCACCCCAAACTAAAGCGGGGCGCAACGTCAATGGCCTCGTTATTGGACCGCCAACACGATAAGACACTTTCTGTCCAGCTGAGCTACTCTGAAGCGAACAGCGAAGAACGTTACGCAATGTCGTTCCTACAACCAAAATCAATGACCGACGTCGTGCAACGTGGCGCCGCATTTTATGACTGGGCCAAATGGTCTAACGGGATGATGGGAAGAACGCCAGACTATCTCAAGTGCGGTTCAGGTAAAAATTGCCAGGATAATGCACAACGCTTAACATGTTAAATTTTCTAGCCCGCGATGCAAAAACCGGCGCGTGAGGAACTTTGGATGGGATTGGAAGTTGGACATCTGCGCGGTTCGGTACCGCCGATCATCACACCGATCGTTGACGATGCTGTTGATTACGCTACCTATGCTGACTTGGTGTCGTTCCAAATTGAGAATGGTTCACACGGAATCTTGGTAAACGGCACCACGGCTGAACCCTCGACCCTAACAGTGGCGGAAAGAAATCGTCTCGTTGATATCGCAATTGAAGCCGCTAATCGCCGCGTACCGGTATACGCAGCGACGGGGTCGCAATCACTTGCGGAGACGAAACTCCTTACGGATCACGCTGTCAAGGCAGGGGCCGACGCATTGTTAATTGTAACCCCCTATTACATCCGCCCACCACAACGTGGGATAATCGCCTACTACCTCGAGATCGCACAACGCCATGATTTGCCCTGGCTAATCTACCACATACCTGGACGAGCAGCGGTAAGCGTAACTCTAGATACGTTGAAAGCACTCAAAGACGAATCAACCCATTTCGTCGGTATGAAACATGCAGTCAACGATCTCGGATTCGTATCTGAGTGTATCGGGGAATTCGGTTCTGATTTTCGAATCTTCGTCGGACTGGAAGAGCTCTCCTTCCCGATGATGGCGGTCGGTGCGTGCGGATTAATGAACGCTATAGGTAACCTTAAACCCGACGCATTGGTCGAGATTTGCGAAGCAGTATGGCGTGACGATTTAGACGTAGCACGGAACCACCACCAGCGCCTACTAGAACTTAATCAAGCAGTATTTTTCGACACTAATCCGATCGCTATCAAATATATGATGAAACGCCTTGGGTTGATCCGACAAAATGAACATCGACTACCAATGATGTCGGCAACACCGAAACTAGAGCAACGACTTGACAGCGTGCTCAAACGTGCCGGCTTACTATAAGGGCCTTGCATAAGTTACGCCTGCTGAGTTTCTCATATGATGGTCGTACCGCGCTTGGTGCGATAATTGACGGCGGCGTGCTTGATGTGTCGGCCCGCTTGGGTGCCGATTTTGTATCGTTACGGGAGGTCGTGGCCCAGCAACGACTTGATACTATTCGAAAAGCCATCGCGGTAGCCGACCCGGATTACTCTTTAGATGAGATCTGGTTTTACGCACCAATTCCAATTTTTTCGGTTGGATGCACGATTGCGATCATGACCGTTAAATGATGTAAGACTAGGCAAACTACGCCACTTTCGCAATCCATGCCCTGACTATCTCTAAATCATAGTGCGCGTAGTTTAACTACTGCTAACTTCTAATTCGTCTTCTCCAAATCAATGCTATGCGATTCGCCCGCGACCTAGCCATCGTTATCGGCAACATGCACAACCAGCCCATCTAGCTCGTCACGCATTGGGATCTGACAAGTCAGGCGACTGCCAGTACGCCGATCTAGAGCTAACTCCAACGTCGATTCTTCAATTTCATTTGGTGGCCCTACCCTATCAATCCAAGCGTCATCAATATATCCGTGGCAAGTACTGCACGCACAGCTTCCGCCACAAATTGCCAAAATTCCCTCTACACCGTTTGCTATTGCCCCCTCCATTACGGACGATCCATTCGAAACCTCGGTCTCATGGCGCTCGCCATCCACGTCGATATATATCACCTTCGGCATTTTCATTGATCCTCTTTCGGTCTAAGCCGCACCATTGTCCTGCTGGTTCTCGCGATGCGTTAACGGCAAGCTCTAACTCGCCAATTACTTTTCGCTCTTTCGTTTATTATAAAAGCGTTTTCAAATTTTGCTCGAGGTCGACAATTATTTGATCAGGGACATTTGCGCCGGCCGCCAACAATTTCCGACTTACGACATGGTCTGTCGGGCGGTTTACCGAGTCGACTCCAATTAGAACATCATCGTCGAAATAAAAAATAGAAAACTCTCCGTCTTCCATAGAACCCCGCATTACAGTTCGGTTAAAGCCGTCCGATCTCCCAGCCATCTGCAACTTTGCACCAAGTTGGTCTGACCAAAACCACGGCACCTGATCGTATGGCTTTTGATTTCCGAGCAGAGTCATTGCTGCAATTTTCGCTTGATCGACCGCATTCTGTACGGACTCGAGTCTATGGAATATACCAAGCCGACTATTCTTGTGCATAGTACAATCGCCAGCTGCGACCACATAAGGGTCCGAAGTTTGGGCAAACTCGTCAACGACGATCCCATTATCACAATGTAGTCCAGCAGTCTCTGCAAGTTCGGTATGCGGGCTAGAACCGATTCCGACAACAACGAGGTCAGCTGGAATAGTTCGCGTATCCGCTAACACAACAATCAGCGAACCGTCTGTCGAGCGTTCGATTCTATTAACGGCCACGTTCAATACAATGTCAACTCCTCGAGATCGATACACTTTTCTAAAATATTCCGACACAAGAGGAGAAACCACGCGTGCCATGAGCCGTTCCTGCGCTTCTATGACTGTTACGCTGTGTCCAAGTTCACGTGCAGAACCTGCAACTTCAAGACCTATAAAACCGCCACCAATTGCAACCACGCGCTGTGGATCAGCACTTAGCCGCCCGCGGATATATTTCGCATCATCAACACTTCGAAGATAACAGACACCTTCATGCTCAGAGCCAGACACACTAAGCGGTCTCGCGGAAGCACCCGTGGCAAGCGCTAGTTTCCCGTATGGGCGAGTTTTTCCATCCACAATCAATGAACGAGCACTTGTGTCAAGCGCACTCACATGCTGCCCTAGTACCAACTCGATGTCTTTTTTTTCGTAATATTCCGAAGATCTAAAAAGCAACCGATCCTCTAACATACCCTCACTCAAATACTGTTTCGATAAGGGAGGACGCTGATATGGCAGAATTTTTTCATTGCCAATTAAGGCTAAAGAGCCATCGTAGCCGCCACGACGAAGCGATTCAGCCACTTGTAAACCTGCCTGCCCGGCACCTACGACAATGATAGGCAATTCCGCCATAGAATAAATTCCTGTGCACGACTCGATACCAGATCGGCAATAAAACTACTCAGCCTACTAACTCAGTATCGCTTCACTCGGCATCTCTTCCAAGCAGCGCGACGATGTGCTGCAAACCGATATATTTTAATTAACTAACTCTGATTTTCAGGTAAATGGACAATCAAACCATCTAGATTAGATGTAACCTTAATCTGGCAACTCAGCCGCGACCGTTCAGTACTTTCTATTGCCGTACACTCCAACATATCTTGCTCCATCACGGTTTGCTCACCGAGTTTATCAATCCACAACGGATCAACGAAAACATGACAAGTTGCACACGCACAACCACCGCCGCACTCGGCAACAATGCCTGCCACATCGTTCTGGATCGCACCCTCCATTACCGACCACCCAACCGGTACTTCTACAACTGTGCGTTCATCAGCATGACTTACGTAAGTGATATTGGGCATATATGACTTCTCCATCCAACTTGAATCACACTAGACAACACAAGATGCTACATATTGGGATAATTCGGTCCACCACTACCCTCTGGGGTAACCCAGGTAATATTTTGGCTAGGATCTTTGATATCACAAGTTTTGCAATGAACGCAGTTTTGCGCATTGATTTGCAAGCCCATCTTGCCCTCCGCCTCGACATATTCGTACACCCCTGCAGGGCAGTACTGCTGTTCCAAGCCAGCATACTTTTTAAAATTTAAGGCGACCGGCAAAGCTTCGTCTTTTAAGGTTAGGTGGCACGGTTGATCCTCCTCGTGGTTTGTATTGGACAGGAAGACCGAAGACAATTTATCGAATGTAACCAGGCCGTCAGGCTTCGGATACTCTATGGGTTTACAATTAGCCGCAGGCCTCACGCAAAGATGATCTGGTCGATGATGTAAAGTCCATGGCGCCTTCCCCCGTAATAGAATCTTGTCAATGCCGGAGTAGATCATTGCCGGAATCAGTCCCCAATGAAACGAAGGCTTTATGTTGCGCTCACGATAAAGCTCCTCCCAGACCCAGCTCTGTTTTAGTCTCTCGGGGTATTCATTTGCTTCTACAGGATTGGATATCTCACCTTGCAACACTCCAAATATCGCTTCGGCCGCAGTTATGCCGGATTTCATGCCAGTGTGGGTGCCTTTAATCTTCGGGACATTTAAAAACCCCGCCGCGTCACCAACAATTAAACCTCCAGGAAAAGTTAATTTCGGAATCGATTGAAATCCTCCAGCGCTTATGGCGCGCGCGCCATAGGATATTCGTGTACCTCCGACGAATGTGTCACGTATAGCAGGATGCGTCTTAAATCTTTGCAGTTCCTCGAATGGACTGAGGTATGGATTCGAATAATCCAGCCCCACGACAAACCCAATCGACACCAAATTTTCATCAAAGTGATATTGAAAAGATCCTCCATATGTCTTCAAATCCATCGGCCAACCGACGGTATGTGTAACTAACCCGGGATGATGTTTCGCCGGATCTACCTCCCATAGTTCTTTGATCCCAATTCCATAGACTTGTGGATCTACACCAGAGCGCAGATCGTATCGCTCGAATAACTGCTTAGTTAAAGAGCCTCGACAACCTTCTGCAAACACCGTTTGTGTAGCATGCAATTCCATGCCGAATTCAAAGTTTGGGCCTTTACTTCCATCTTTCTTCCGACCCATGTCACCCGTCGCAACTCCCCTCACTGCCCCCATATCATCGTAGAGCACCTCGGATGCGGCAAATCCCGCGTATACCTCGACTCCTAGAGCTTCTGCTTGTTCACACAACCAACGGCAGAGGTTTCCCAGGCTTACGATATAGTTCCCCTGATTGTGCATCTGAGGCGGCGTAATAAAAGGGATGGCTCGTCGTTCGGTAAGAAACACGAAGCGATCTTTTCTAACCGGCGTATTCAGCGGCGCCCCAAGCCCTTCCCAATTCGGTAATAACTCATCTAACGCTCGGGTCTCTACAACAGCTCCAGATAAAATGTGGGCCCCAACCTCGGAACCTTTCTCAAGCACGCAAACTGTCAGTTCAACATCCCGATCAATCGCGATCTGACGCAATCGAATTGCTGTTGCAAGGCCGGACGGCCCCCCGCCAACAATTACGACATCAAAATCCATCGATTCACGTTCCGGCATTTCTTTATCCGCTTAAAATGTCTATTGCAGGCGATGCATCACCTTGCTTGCTACTTGTCCAACGCTGCAACCATATTGGGAACCTCTTTGAACAGGTCCCCGACCAGTCCATAATCAGCGACACCAAATATTGGCGCTTCCTCATCCTTGTTGATCGCAACGATGACTTTACTATCTTTCATGCCCGCAAGATGTTGAATAGCACCAGAAATCCCTATCGCAATATACAAACCCGGCGCAACGACTTTACCAGTTTGACCTACCTGGTAATCGTTAGGTACATAGCCTGCATCTACTGCCGCACGTGACGCACCAACGGCAGCTCCAAGTTTATCTGCTAACTCTTCAATTATGGCGAAATTTTCACTACTGCCCACGCCCCGCCCGCCGGATACGATAATATCTGCGGCCGCGAGTTCTGGACGATCAGATTTGGTTAAATCCTGCGCTAGATACCGAGATAAGCCCATGTCGGCACCCGCGTCAATATTTTCTATAGCGGCGCTCCCACCCTCTGATGAGACTGGGTCAAACGCAGTAGTACGGACGGTGATTACTTTTATACGATCAGAGGATTCTACGGTAGCAATGATATTACCTGCGTAGATAGGCCGCTTGAAAATTGATTCCGAGTCAACTGCAACAATGTCAGATATCTGCGCAACATCCAGGAGTGCCGCCACTCGCGGCATAATATTTTTCCCGTCGGTAGTAGAAGCCGCAAGAACATGGCTGTAACTGCTAGATAATTCGACAACCAATGGTGCCACATTTTCTGCTAACGCGTTGCCGTAGTGTGCCGCATCCGCCACAATGACCTTAGAAACACCAGTAACGGCAGCAGTGGCAGCAGCAGCGCCGGCACAATCAGATCCCGCGACCAATACCTCTATTGTGTTTGAAAGTTGCGTGGCAGCAGAAATTGCCGTGAGCGTTGCAGGATTCAATGAATCATTATCATGCTCCGCGAGGACGAGTACAGCCATAGCTAAATCACCTTTGCTTCATTACGAAGCTTATCGACAAGTTCATCAACATCAGCAACCGTTACACCGCCCACGCGTACTGGCGGCTCCTCGGCCTTTATCAATTTAAGTCGTGGCGTGATATCAACCTCAAGCTCAGCTGGCGAAAAGATATCTAGTTGCTTCTTTTTCGCTTTCATAATGTTAGGCAGTTTTACATACCTCGGTTCGTTAAGTCGTAGATCTACAGTTATTATTGCCGGCAATTTCACGGAAATCGATTGCGTACCCCCATCAACTTCACGATTAACCTTAAGTTCTTCGCCTGCAAACTCCACGCCACACGCAAACGTCGCCTGGCCCCACTTCAATAGGGCAGCCAACATCTGTCCTGTCTGATTAGAGTCATCATCTATAGCCTGCTTACCTAGCAGTATGATTCCAGGCGCCTCTTTTTCTACCAGTGCTTTTAGAATTTTTGCGACAGCAAGCGGTTGTACCTCTTCGTCGGTCTCGACCAAAATACCCCGATCTGCGCCCATCGCCATTGCGGTCCGCAAAGTTTCCTGACATTGCTTAGGGCCTACCGATACTGCAACGATTTCGGCCGCGATCCCAGCCTCTTGTATACGAATAGCCTCTTCTACCGCGATCTCGTCAAATGGATTCATTGACATCTTCACGTTCGCCAATTCTACGCCGCTACCATCCGATTTCGGTCGAGCCTTGACGTTATAGTCAATAGCGCGTTTGACTGCCACCAATATCTTCATGCTTACCTCCAATCCCCTAGGGTAATGAATCCAAGGCGGTCTGGTTTTGTTTTACTAGTATCACTTTTACGACACGGACGTCGCCATCGCACACGGCATTTCGCAAGCGGACCATCAATTAACGACGGTAGCAATTAGAACCTACACCGGGTAATCGACCGCGCCTTAGACCGACCACGGCCGAGTTCTCGCCGGCTTCACTAAATCTCCGGCGGTAATATTGCGGGATCAGCAAGTCTTTGCACGGAGTGGAATAATACCAATAAAGAACGCGGTACAAAAGGCTGCAGGTTTTCGCCGTCGATTTTGCAATGCGCCGTTTTTGTGTATAGGGTAGATTTCTACAAGGCCATTTCCGGGACACTACCGTCGACGACTAATCTTCCCGCAGTGGAATCTTCAATCTCTTTTACGCTTACTCCCGGCGCGCGCTCGACCAACCTAAATCCATCTGGAGTGATATCCATGACCGCCAGATTGGATACGACCCGGTTAACACAATTTACCCCAGTCAGTGGTAGGGTACACTTTGGCAGGAGCTTAGATTCACCTTTTTTACTAGTATGCATCATAGCAACTGTAATATTCTTGGCCGACGCGACCAAATCCATTGCCCCTCCCATGCCTTTGACCATTGCTCCTGGAATCTTCCAGTTCGCGATATCTCCTGAGTCAGACACCTCCATTGCCCCAAGAACTGTCAGTTGAACATGTTGGCCACGAATCATCGCGAAGCTCATTGCGGAATCAAATAACGAGGCTCCGGGCAACAAGGTGACTGTCTGCTTTCCTGCGTTAATCAAATCTGGATCTTCATCCCCCTCAAACGGGAATGGACCCATACCCAAAATTCCATTTTCCGACTGGAACTCGACGCCGATTCCTTCAGGAACATAATTAGCAACTAGAGTCGGTATTCCAATGCCTAAATTGACGTACCATCCGTCGCGCAAATCTTGCGCGATACGTTTCGCGATACCCTCCTTATTTAATGGCATGATCCAACTTCAACCTAAAGTTCACGATCGAGCACGAACAGTCCGTTGTTCAATGGGTTTGATGTAGGTATCGCCCTGAAAAATGCGCTGTACGAATATACCAGGAGTATGGATCTGATTGGGGTCAAGCTCCGTATTTTCCACCAATTCCTCGACCTCAGCCACAGTGATTTTGCCGGCCATTGCCATCATCGGATTGAAGTTGCGTGCGGTTCCTTTAAAAATTAGATTGCCCGCACGATCGCCTCGCCATGCCTTCACAAGGGCAAAATCCGCATGGAAAGCATGCTCTAAAATATGTGGTTTTCCATTGAACACCCGAACCTCCTTTCCCTCCGCAACCTCTGTTCCATAACCGGCAGGGGTATAAAAGGCAGGGATGCCGGCACCCGCAGCTCGACACCGTTCCGCTAAAGTACCTTGAGGGATCAAATCTACCTCAAGTTCTCCGCTAAGCATTTGGCGTTCAAACTCGTCATTCTCGCCAACGTAAGAGGCAATCATCTTTTTTACCCGGTGGTCCTTCAAAAGTACGCCGAGGCCAAAATCTGCAACGCCCGCATTATTGGAAATACAGGTCACATCTACAACGTCCGTTTCCGCAAGTGCAGCGATAGCATTTTCAGGGAGGCCACAAACCCCAAAACCGCCGATCATTAACGTCATGCCGCTTTCGATACCCTCGATTGCCTGTTTTACGTTGGCGACTACTTTATCCATGACTATGCCGGCGAATTGTTACGGTTACGTGCGTTACGATCTCGTGTCGATTAAAAGACTGAAGCAAAGCGCAGACAATATACCCGAAGCAATCAGCTTCGTCTTCACCTGCGTTATTCAAAACTCGTTCCTCGAGGGATTATGAACATACATTTATGGAGCGAACGTTTGTATTCATCACCCATAAATCCGCGTTGATCTCGGCCACACCGAGCAGTTTCCAGCTGGGGGCCCGATTGCGCCATCGCCATGAATATGCTTGAATGCGTCCGCATCCCTAGGGTATTTCGGGGATGACATTTTGAAGCCCTGGTATCCGGAACTCCTAGAGGCGCAGTTCTCCGGCTGCCAGCGAAAAAGGCGACGAAACGCCCGACCGTGTACAAGTTAAATATAAATGTCAGCTCGACGATCGAGCGATATCTCACGAACAATTTTTTAAATGAGCGACACCATGAATATTTACGTTGGGAACCTTCCTTATAGTGTGCAGGATTCAGAGCTGCGCGAAGCATTCGAAGCATTCGGTGATGTTATCTCTGCTGAAGTCATTTATGACCGTCGCAGCCAGCGCTCTCGGGGGTATGGTTTTGTAGAGATGGAATATGACGATGAAGGTCAAGACGCAATTAATGCGCTCAACGGTAGTAACTTCCAGGGCCGAGAATTGCGAGTCGATGAGTCCAAGCCCAAAAGAGAAGTGCAGCCTTCTGGGTCGCAGCGTCCAGGACGCAATCGGAACCAAAGCCGCAGAAAATCGAAAAGGCCACAAACCGCTGAAAATGGCTCAGGATTGCTAGGGTTTATTAAACGAATTTTCAGTTGAAAACTAACGAGAGAGACACCGAAAGACTCAGGTTCTTATCTGACCAGAAAAAGTAGTCCGCTTTCATTGTAAGGCAGGCCAGTTTTGCCTTATTGAGGGTTAAACACCAAAAAATAAACAAAATCACAGGGTTTCGCACAAACCACCCTCCTCGGATATAAAATCTATGTGACGAGATCTCCTAAGAAAGGTCTTAAAGAGCACGATGACCAATACCAGATGTGGCGCGCTCCACACGTCGTACTGTCTCGCTCGGTGCGCTAATCAGGATCGTCTTGATCGTCCCACAAGCGCGTTGCAGCGGCGAAGTATTCTGGTTTGCCATTTGTCCATATTTCTCCCCAGTGCTGACCGCCGCCATCCACAGTTAGCAATTCGCCAGTAATGAATCCTCCAGTCGGGCCCGCAAGATAGATGCAAGCCTCGGCAATGTCCCAGGGCGAGCCAGCCCGCATCGTTGGATTAGTTCGCGGATACTTCTCCTGAACCGATCGAGGATAAACTCCCCACCCTTCAGTTTTGATCGCGCCGGGACCAATACAGTTGACTCTGATTCTATGTGGAGCCCATTCAACCGCCACAGCTTCCGACACCGCGATGACGCCCGCTCGCGCTGCTCGGGTGTGCGCAACTCCATGTAAGCCTTGCTGTACAACGACGATATTGACAATACTTCCAGGGACTCCGAGCCCACACCATCTTTTTGCTGCCGTCTGCATCATGTGCCAGGTACCATTTAGATTTGTATTAATCACGGCGCTCCAGCCTTTCTCGGTAAAATCAAGCGCCGGTTGCGGAAATTGACCGCCAGCACTATTAATTAACGTATCAACCGCTCCATGGCGTTCATAGACTCGGTCGAACGCAGCTTTAACGGACGTGCGCTCTCGAATGTCTACGGTAACCTAGTCCGATTTCAGGCCGCACGCATTAATCGCCGACACGACCTCGGTTAATTTAGCTTCCGTTCGTCCACAAATAATCACTTTTGCACCGAGCCCGCGTCATCAGGTAGTGCGAGTGGTTCGACTCTGCCATCTATTACCGCCGCACGCATGACGATTCCAATCGATACCCATAATAAGGCGGCCATCGCGTAACCGAATAGAGACAGAGGAAGCATGCTACGATTATCTCTTATGCTTTTATTCATCATCATTTTGGTGATGATATGAGGTTGACCTGCGAGACCTAAACCAAATACAAAGAACCAACCTAAAGAGGCCATCATGCCGGCTGCTCCGTAGGGCATGACGGATTCTGGATCATCCTTTAAAATTATTGACGTTGCTTCCTGCATCCCCCCGTCAAAAACGTTGGTGGCAGCAACTAGAATTAACGCTCCAGCAACAATCATTATTGCGCCCTGAACAACATCGGTATAGACAGATGCGATTATTCCTCCAGTGACACAATAAAAAATCAGCACTGCTGATGAAATCGTAACGCAGGTCACTAAACCAATATTTGCAAACATCTCTGTTCCTGACAGTATTGCCTGCATTACGACTGCCATTGCAAGAATTTGGGTTGCTAGGTAGCCCATCACGCCTAAGACAATTGTGACTGCCAACATGAACCTTACGGCTTCGCTACCGTAGCGAGCAGCGACAATGTCAGGTAAAGAAATACAATCGTGTAACTCTGCGATCATGCGAATGCGCTTGGAGACTAGGAAGAAACATACTGCATAA
>DPMX01000215.1:10760-13520 GCA_003540955.1 Gammaproteobacteria bacterium | reverse complement strand
TGTTAGGTGTGTGGAATCTGCTCAGCACTCAAACTGCCCCGGTCCGTCATATCCACGTAAGTGATCAGGGTCGCTTTGGCTTTACTCATCTCAACTCCAATGATATCGGTATAGATGCGTTGGGATATGTGTGTCCAGCAGACCATTTCCTCCGGGTGATTCGAAATGTGCTGATAGAAAAATGCGAGGTGTGGTGGGGGACAACGCTTTCGAGCATAAATCTCGGATCTGAGTTTGCGCAACTCTGGCTTGAGAGTGCTTCGGGTCCGGTACAAATTACGACGCGACTAGTGATTGGTGCCGATGGTATGAATTCTCGCGTTCGCGAAGCGGCCGGTGTGGTGGCACATATGCGAGATTATCGACAAAGCGCGATTGTCGCTAATGTGGACGTACAATATCCAGTGCCAGAAACGGCGTTTGAACGGTTCACTGGAAACGGCCCGTTAGCGCTCTTACCATTACCCGGTGGGCGTCAAGTTACCGTAAGATGCTGTTCTACCGACGAGGTCGATCGCATAGTTGGACTTAGCGACAAACAGTACCTTGCCGAACTCGAAGAAGGTTTCGGCCACCGGTTCGGCGTATTCAGTGATGTAGGGAAACGTCGGGCGCATAAACTAGTATTGCAATTTACCGATCGCATTGTCGGCCATCGGGTTGCCTTGATCGGTGCAGCTGCTAACAAGGTCCACCCCAATGGAGCACAAGGACTAAACTTGGGCCTACGCGATGCAGCAGCACTTGCGGAGTGTCTTAGTGCTATTCGATCCGTTGACGGCGATATCGGAGATTTAGAGCATTTGTCTGGTTTTGCAGCTGGGCGACAAGTGGATCACCGTGAGGTCATCCATTTTACTGACATTATGGCACAGGTATTTATTAGTAGAATCCCAATGTTGGGCGTAGCGCGAAATTTAGCTATGTTAGTAACTGATATCTCACCTTCATCTAAGCGCTGGTTTATCGGTAAAGCGACAGGTTTGTCGATAAAATCGCCGCGATTAGATATCCAAGTGACTAGATGATGGGGCGACAACATTATGACATCGTCGTTGTTGGCGCTGGTCTCGTAGGGCTTAGTGTTTCAATGTTGCTCGAAAAATTAGGATACCGTATCGCGCTAGTTGATCCGAAAACACAACCGGCGCCGCTTTCGGAGAAATTCGACCACAGAACCTATGCAATAAGCCCAGCATCGATGCGTTTATTCGATAGGCTCGGCGTTTACGATGCGATGGATCGTTCCCGAATTACCGAGTTTTTCGATATGCAAGTTTGGGATGCGAACAGTAATGGTACTGTTCAGTTTAGCGCGCACGAGCTTGGCCGAGACCGCCTTGGTTGGATCGTCGAGCATAGTAACTTGATGATAGCGCTTACCGAAGCTTTGTTTACCCTTGATAATGTTGACCGCATTACCGGATCGGTGAATGCAATTGAGCAGGACGAAAGTATTGTCGGTCTTATTCTTGACAATGGAGAGCAACTCCGTGCACCTTTGGTATTGGGATGTGATGGAGCAAATTCCCGAGTGCGGAGCTTGCTTAACATGAGCGCTAAAGTGCGCGATTACGTCCAACATTCAATTTTGTGTAATGTTGAAATCGAGCTTCCGCATGCCCAGACGGCCCGTCAGCGTTTTCTCACGACTGGTCCTCTAGCATTTCTACCGCTGCCAAATCCCCACGAATGTTCGATTATTTGGTCCACTACTCGCGAACAAGCGTCCCAAGTTGTCAAAGCGTCAGATAGCGACTTTCACAGTATTCTCGGTGCCGCATTCGAGCATCGTCTTGGGGCAATACAAAGCAGTGGCAAGCGCTTGGTTGTGCCACTTCAGGCTTTACATACAAAACAATACATCTCTGGCCGCACTGCTTTGCTTGGCGATGCCGCCCATGTGGTGCATCCATTAGCAGGCCAGGGCCTTAACTTGGGACTGATGGATGCGGCTGCGTTAGCGCAAGTATTGGGGTCTCGAGAGGACATGACCCTCCGATTTCTGCTCAATAAATTGCGCAGATACGAGCGTATGCGACGAGGCGAGAATCTGGCCATGTTGAAACTCACCGAGGAGCTCAATCAACTATTCTGTGACGATCACAGCCTAACTCGTTGTTTGCGTGGGACTGGCATGCAGTTCGTAGATCGGATGACACCCATTAAAAAATGGCTGATGCTGCGTGCCATGGGTGATGTTGGGGATGTCCCTATTATCGCCTCCTATCAGTCGGAGTTGAAATGAGCCAGCCCTATCGTAAGTCGAGGGCTTATGTAAAAATTACTCATTCCATAAAAACACTAGGATTTTACCGTGACTAACACTGCCTTATACGAATCAAAAATAACCAGTCTACCTTTGGTGCAACGAGGCAAGGTCCGAGATATATATGCAGTTGGCGATGATCATCTATTGATTGTTACGACAGATCGAATCTCGGCGTTTGATGTTGTGCTATCAGATCCGATCCCAGGTAAAGGTGCAGTACTTACCGCTACCTCAAACTTTTGGTTCGAGCGCATGATAAGTGTTATTGATAACCATCTTAGCGATTTAAAACTCGATGATGTTTTGCCAAATGAGGCGGAAAGAAAACAAATTGAGGGGCGTGCAATCGTAGTTAAAAAACTTCAACCGCTACCAATCGAAGCCATTGTGAGAGGATACTTAATTGGCTCGGGTTGGAAAGATTATCAACGGACAGGCGGTGTTTGTGGGATCGCTTTAGCGACTGGTCTACGGCAGGCGGAGCAGCT
>DPMX01000215.1:0-10456 GCA_003540955.1 Gammaproteobacteria bacterium | reverse complement strand
CGGCAGGCGGAGCAGCTTCCGCAACCGATTTATACACCGTCAACGAAGGCTGCCGTAGGCGACCACGATCAGAATGTTGATTTCGCTTATACCGTAGATTTGATTGGCGAGGAGACCGCCCGCAAGGTTCGCGAAACAAGTCTGGAGCTTTATACGCGGGCGGCAAAGTATGCGCTTAAAAAGGGCATTATCATCGCTGACACGAAATTTGAATTTGGTCTGGATTCGGATGGTGAAATGCTTTTGATTGATGAGGCTTTGACCCCAGACTCGTCACGTTTTTGGCCGGAAATGGAATACCAAATCGGGGTTAGCCCGCCTAGCTTCGACAAGCAGTTTTTGCGTGACTACCTTGAAACCCTTGACTGGGACAAGCGCGCTCCCGGGCCAAAATTGCCAGCAGAGATTATAAAAAAAACCGCAGCAAAATACCGTGAAGCTTTTGATCGGATAAGCGGATCGGACTAGGTGGCCGGTGTTTGAATAGCGGTACTACTGTAGCCACAAAAATCCTTAGGCTCTGCTCTCGCAGGAAGAAATGTATGAGCGCAACATTATTACCGGTCTTTCTGTGCACTAGTGGGGGCACTCCGGGGTTTAAAATATGCTCCAACGTAATGTGTTAGCGAGTGCGTCCCAATCACGTGATATTTTCTAATAAAGACTTCCGGCACGGCACGTATCGTTGCAAATTGTTGTTAGCCGTTGGGTTCATCAAGGAGTCGCTAGTATAGAAAAATAGCAATCACGAAGTGCAGCCATTAACTATCGCAATGACGGTTTTACTCTACTTCCTCACTCCCATTTTCCGCAGGAGCGGTAGAATCTCATTCTTAAATCGGATCGTGTCTTTATAGTAGTCAAGCATTACCATTAAGAATCCGTCCATGCCGCCGTCATAAAGTTCCTTTAATGATTCGGCGACTTGATTTTTGCACCCTACGAGAGGAAGCGCACCCCCTCCGAACGCATACATCTCGGCGGTGAATTCGTCGAACGATCCGCTTTGAATTTTAAGGCCGTGCGCCCAATTATCGACTGCCGCTCGATCTATGTTTTCCAGTATCCGTTGTTGTTCTTCTTGCGCTTCACTTTCTGTATCCCTCCACAGCACAAATGGATAGCAGGCGCATTTCACGTCGCGGCCGAGTTTTTGTGCACGCTCCTTGATATCTGCGACGACTGCCGGTGCTTCGGCGATCGACGGTGGGCTGATAAATGCCCAGTCGCACTGCCTTGAAACTAACGCCTTGGCGTCTTCGGATACACCGGCATTGGCGATTACGGGGTGGGGCTTTTGAATAGTTGGGGGGCTTACGTCTCCACCGGTAATTTTATACCAGGGACATTCGTAGTTAAATGAACCGCCGTTTTGTGTCCACAATCCTTTTAGAATATCGATGTAGGCTGCGGTCCGCCGATAGCGCTCTTCGTGCGGTATAACTTTGATACCCATCATGCCAAATTCGTGTTCACTCCAGCCGCTGACGATATTTAATCCCCAACGACCTTGACCAATATGGTCGAGTGTTGCCCCCATCTTTGCCGTCGCGACTGGGTGAAATACTGGCACGTGTACGGTGGAAAATACATTGATCGTTGTCGTTCTGGCGAGGAGGGCGGAAGCCCAAGTAAAGGTTTCTAGTGATGTGCCGAGATAATTCGTCTTTCCACCATATCCCTGCCATTTTGCGACAGGAAATAGAAAGTCAAAGCCCGCATCCTCTGCTGCTTGGGCAATTCTCAGGTTCGATTCGAAAGTCCAGTCTTCTGGGTCCGGTTTATAAGTACTTATAGAATAGGCATAGCTGCAGTTTGGCATGAATAAACCCAATCGCATTAAGTTTCGGTCATCGATTCTCGCATTAGGCATAATTTCTTCCTTTGTCTTGCTTCTCAAGCGACATGTTCAACGAAATCGCCCACTGTCACGATCTTCATCCCATTAGTACCACCTATATGGCCTAATAAGTCACCTTTTGTGATGATCACCTTATCCCCATCATTAGCAACTCTACGTTTAAGCAACTCTTTCAAGACGCCTGCAGTCACCTCGGTATAGTCAACATCGTTGACGTCGAATCGAATCGGTCGAACGCCTCGATACAGATTCACCTTGCGTAAAGTCTTGGTAAGCCCTGATATCGCAAATATTGGGATATCGGTGCGGATCCGCGACATCCATTTCGCTGTTGCGCCTGTTTCTGTGAGTGCAGCAATTGCTTTCACTTTAATTCGATTAGCGCAATATATCGTCGACATAGCGATCGCTTGATCGACCCGTTCAAAGTTCGCATCGAGTAGCAGGTCGGCCTGATTGTCAGGCCATTCTTTTTCGGATTCTCGGCATATACGGGCCATCGCCTCTACAGTTTTCTCAGGATATTTTCCTATACTCGTCTCTGCCGACAGCATGACTGCGTCGGTCCCATCGAGTACTGCATTGGCTACATCAAACACTTCCGCGCGGGTCGGCATTGGATGTTCGATCATTGATTCCATCATTTGAGTTGCTGTAATTACGATCCGGTGGCTACGGCGCGCAAGATCAATGAGTTGTTTTTGAACCGGCGGTAATCGGGAGTCGCCGATCTCGACGCCAAGATCGCCACGCGCAATCATGATACCGTCAGCCGCACCGATGATGGCCTCTGCGTTTTCGAGGGCCTCCGTGCGTTCAATCTTCGCGATAATATTGGCGTCGCTACCAGCTTTTTTTAGTAGGCGTCTAGCGTGATGAATGTCCTGCGCTGTGCGTGGAAAAGATACTGCGATGTAGTCTGCACCAATCTCTACCGCGTGTTTTAAATCCTGTCGATCTTTATGCGTTAACGCCTTGGCTGATAATCCGCCGCCTTCCTTATTGACGCCCTTATTTTCGGATAATTCGCCTCCGAGCAACACGACGGTTTCGATTGCGTTGGCGTCAACGTGCTCTACTTTCAGGATGATGCGCCCATCGTCTACCAATAAAGTATCACCGTCTCGCACATCGTGTGGCAATGCCTTATATGTGACGCCGACATGATGTTCGTCGCCGGCATTTGCTTTCAGATCCGCATCTATAACGAATTCATCACCTTCCTCTAAATGGATCGGTCCATCGCGGAACCCCTCTAAGCGTATTTTTGGACCCTGGAGGTCAGCGATCAAGGTTATCTCTCGTCCTTGACCTTTAGCGGCACGACGCAAGGACCGCGCGCGTTTCGCGTGGTCTTCACGCGTGCCGTGTGAGTAATTGAGACGCGCGGCGTCGAGGCCCGCAGCAATTAGGTTGGTAAGCACTTTCGGCTTGTCGGTCGATGGGCCCAGAGTCGCGACTATCTTGGTTCGGCGCACACGTTGTCCCCCTCATCGTGGCCTAAGGTATAGACGATGTCAGTCGAAAGTAGTTATGCAACTACGTACATAATCTAACTTCCTTAAAATTCATCCGTGCTATAACTTTCGTGATTATCGTGTTCTTAGTTCTTTTAAAAAGCTTTACGTGCTTTCATCACTGATCCCGTCGCTCGAGGATGTCGACAGCAGGCAAGATCTTACCTTCTACGAACTCAAGGAAAGCACCGCCCCCGGTCGAGATATAGGATATCCGATCGGCCACACCAAACTTTACAATAGCTGCGATAGTGTCACCGCCACCCGCGATTGAATATGCAGTAGAATTCGCGGCCGCTTCCGCCAGAATCTTTGTGCCGGCAGAAAACTGATCGAATTCGAATACTCCAACTGGTCCATTCCAGATAATCGTCTGCGAGTCTTCGAGTATCTTGGCAAACGTTTTAGCCGTTTGTGGCCCTACATCCAATATCATATCGTCTTTTTGTACCGCATCGGCTGCTACTACTCGGGCTTTTGCAGTGGCATTGAAGTTCTTTCCACAAACAAGGTCGGTTGGAATCGGAATGTCTCCGCCATTCAGTAGTTGCTTAGCCGTTTCAATCATATCGGGTTCATGAAGAGAGTTGCCAATTTCAAACCCTGCTGCTTTCAGAAAAGTGTTCGCGATTCCACCACCGACTATCAATTGGTCAACCTTAACCGATAGTGATTCCAGTAGCGCCAATTTGGTCGAAACTTTTGCTCCACCAACTATCGCGACCATCGGGCGCGCGGGTTTACGGAGTGCCACGGATAAGGCGTCGAGTTCTGCACTGAGTAAGGGGCCCGCACAGGCGATTGGGGCGAATTGAGCAATCCCGTATGTAGAAGCTTGCGCTCGGTGAGCAGTGGCGAAGGCGTCATTAACGAAAATGTCCGCCAAAGCAGCCAATCTACGGGCTAAATTTTCATTATTAGCGTTTTCGCCCTTTAGAAAGCGAACGTTTTCACACATAACGATACTACCGTTTTCTTGTTCGATTCCTCCCATCCAGTCGAACTCAAAACGTACTGGTGTAGCCATTAGATCGGCTAATGCATTTGCGACTGGCTCGAGCGAATAACGAGGATCGAACTCTCCCTCTTTCGGTCGACCTAAATGTGAGAGTAACATGACGCGGGCGCCGGCAGTCACTGCTGCGTTTATCGTAGGTATTGCTGACCTTAGGCGTGTGTCGTCGGTTATAGAACCATATTCCATTGGCACATTGAAATCCTCGCGTATAACGACTCTTTTGCCAGCAAGCGGGATTTCAGTCATTTTTAGCATAGGCGGCGGCACATACTAGAACTGTTACTCGAATCGAGAGATTCATTAACGACCTTAGAACCTAACATAGATACTACTGCCCCGCGTTCATTAGCGCGACGGTTGTGTCGAGCATGCGATTCGAGAATCCCCATTCATTGTCGTACCACGACAGAACTTTGATCATGGTTCCGGCAACCACCTTGGTTTGCGACGATTCAAAAATCGACGATGCTGGGTTGTGATTGAAGTCAATGGATACTAATGGTTCCGAGTTGTATTCAAGAACCTTTTTTAGTCCGTTTTCGGATGCATCGTACATGATCTGGTTAATTTCATTGATGTCAGTCTTGCGCGAAGCGCAAAAGGTGAGATCTACTAGCGAGACGTTAATCGTTGGGACACGTACTGCGTAGCCATCGAGCAATCCGTCCAATTCGGGGAGAACCAATCCAACCGCAGCGGCTGCGCCGGTGCTTGTTGGAATCATCGATTGTGTGGCCGAGCGAGCGCGACGGAGATCGGTATGGTACACGTCAGTCAGCACTTGATCGTTAGTATACGAATGGATTGTGGTCATGACCCCGGATTGGATGCCGATGTTTTTATGTAGTGGTTGAACCAGAGGGGCCAAGCAATTCGTAGTGCATGACGCGTTTGAGATAATTTGATCTGATGATTTTAGTACTGTGTGATTGACACCATAGACGATTGTTGCATCTACGTCTTTGCCGGCCGGCGCGGAGATGACGACCTTTTTTGCTCCTGCGTCAAGGTGGGCTTGCGATTTTCTACGGTTGGCAAAGAAGCCAGTTGACTCGTGTACTACGTCCACGCCAAGGTCATTCCAAGGTAATTTTGATGGATCTCTCTCACTACATACTTCAATGCGATTTCCATTAACGAACATGACATCATCTTTTACTTCGACAGTACCTGGGAATGGGCCATGGGCAGAATCGTAACGCGTCAGATGGGCGTTGGTATTTGCGTCGCCTAGATCGTTCACTGCAACAATTTGTATTTCGTCCGTTCGTTGTGATTCGTATAGCGCGCGAAGCACATTGCGGCCGATACGGCCGTATCCATTTATTGCGACTCTAATGGCCATTCTTTATTTTCTCCTTATCGGTTGTAACCGAAACGTAAGGCTTAAATTTATCGCGTATCTTATGCATCTCCATATCTAATCCGCGGTATCTTTGAGGTAGGTTGCGACTTTTTGCTGTACATGTTTATTTGTCAGCTTGAAATGTTGGTATAAATCGGCCGCAGGCGCGGAGGCGCCAAAGCTGTCAAGCCCGATTACACAGCCGTCGAGACCGACGTATTTGAACCAATTGTCACGTGAGCCCGCTTCGATTGCGATCCTCCGTCGTATGGCTCGCGGTAGTATTTCCTCGGTATACTCGTTGCCTTGCCGCTCAAACGTATCCACGCTCGGCATCGAAATGACGCGAATAGATGACCCTTTTGCGTTAAGCGCTTGTGCCACGGACATCGCTAATTCGACCTCCGATCCTGTCGCAATGATTATTGCCTCAGGCATTTTCTCAGGCTCGAGTAAAATATAGGCCCCGCGGGCGATTGCTGTAAGTTGTTTTTTATTGCGCTTTTGCGAAGGTAGTCCTTGACGTGTTAGTAAAAGGCATGTCGGTCCATTGCGCCTTTCGATCGCGGCACACCAAGCAGCAGCTGTTTCGGCACCATCACAAGGGCGCCATAATGACAACCCGGGAATCAGGCGCAAAGAAGCGGCCTGTTCGATTGGTTGATGTGTTGGGCCATCTTCTCCGAGACCGATTGAATCGTGGGTATAAATATAGATGACGCCAATCCCCATAAGCGCTGACATGCGTACGGCATTGCGCGCATAATCGGAAAAAACCAAAAAGGTTCCACCGTAGGGAATGAAACCGCCATGCAGCGCGATGCCATTCATGATTGCGCTCATTGCAAATTCACGCACACCATAATTGATGTAGTTTCCCGCCCCGCTAGCATGGGTAATTGGTTTACTGCCGCTCCAATTGGTATTGTTAGATTCCGAAAGGTCAGATGAGCCGCCGATTAGCTCGGGTAGAGTTGGTCCGATGTTTTCGAGCACCAGCTGAGAAGCTTTACGGGTCGCTCGCTTCGAGCCACTATCTGTCTGCAATTCTGTGACGCAAGCAGTCGCCCTATCGCACCAAGCACTAGGCAAATCCCCACGGATCCGTCGCTCAAATTGCGCTTCGAGATCAGGGTGTAACTCACGGTATTGGGCCATTAGACCTTGCCATTCTTTTTCCGCATGGGCACCCTCTTCGATTGCATTCCAGGCGTTTGCAATTGGTTCCGGGATCTCGAATGGTGGGTGTGGCCAATTGAGTGCTGCGCGTGCGGCCGCCACTTCGTCTACACCCAGTGCTGCGCCGTGGGAAGCGGCAGTCCCTTGTTTGTTCGGCGCACCGTATCCAATTATTGTACGACAACAGATAATGCTTGGCCGTGAACAATCATTCCGCGCTGCTTTCAAGGCGGCGCCAATCATCGAGGGGTCGTGTCCGTCAATGTCGTTGATTACTTGCCAACCATAGGCAGAGAACCTGGCGGCGGTATCGTCGGTAAACCAGCCCTCAACGGCACCGTCGATTGAAATTTGGTTGTCATCATAGATCACGATCAACTTGCCTAGGCCAAGGGTCCCGGCTATTGAGCAGGCTTCGTGTGAAATACCCTCCATCAAACACCCATCACCGACGCAGGCATAGGTATGATGGTCCACAATTGCAAAACCATCCCGGTTAAATTCTGCAGCCAGACTGCGCTCGGCAATCGCCATGCCAATCGCATTTGCGAGACCCTGTCCGAGCGGGCCTGTCGTTGTTTCGACCCCCGGCGTATGAGCGTACTCAGGATGGCCGGCGGTTGTAGAATTAAGTTGACGAAATTGCTTGAGCTCCTCGATCGAAAGGTCATAACCGCTAAGGTGTAATAGCGCATACAACAACATAGAACCATGGCCGTTCGACAACACGAAACGATCCCGGTTGGTCCAGTTCGGATTTGCTGGATTGTGTCGCAGGAAGTCGCTCCATAGTACTTCCGCGATGTCCGCCATCCCCATTGGTGCGCCGGGGTGACCAGAATTTGCTGTCTGCACCGCGTCCATGCTTAATGCCCGGATCGCGTTTGCCATTTCACGACGGCTCACCTTACCGTCGTTAGAAGCAGTCAATGGCGCCGATTTGCTCATAATATTTACCTCTTTGTGAGCCTACTTTATACACTCGTTGCCGAACTCGTTTTTTTTAATTTAACTAGGACGCTGCACCCGTCTATAGATCTGAGTAACCTTATGGCACTGGGTAATTTATCGTCATACCAAAAGACTTCAGTCGAATACAACTTGCCTGACAAGCGACACCACCTATCTCCGGGCCTCTGGGTAAATCGACTCCAAGCGGCCGTTTTCTTTAGCCGCACAGCAGATTTCGGCGCTGCATTAGTGCGTTATCACCAAGGTTGCGGGGAACCGGATAGGCACGGCCATTTTAGCGTGGTGAGGTCTGCGGCAAAAGCCCGGCCAGTAATAAAGGCTGTCTTATATTAAGCTGTTTCTGCCCGCTGTTCTAAGAGTCGATTAGTTCGGACCAGATAGTATTTCAACTAGAGGGTAGGCTGGCTGCAGGTTTTCCCCCACCCGAAGGTTTACTATATCGCACTTGGGCGACTAACAACTTAACCAAATATTGATTTTAATAGCCGATTTAATTTTAATATTTAACATCAAGCATATGCTCTAATCCGTTAAGCAGTGATTACTTTTCGACCTGCGATGTTAAATAATAATGTTAGTGCCAGGTGCTTTCATGGGTGAAGGTGTGTGAATACGAGACCACTATGACAGTTTAGAGCAAGGGTATATATATGTTCGAAAGTCAGAAAAAACCCGATTTCAGCTATGAATTTTTTCCTCCCCGCAGGCCCGGGGCGAAAGTTAAGCTTGAGCGCACGCAAGAAAAGTTGGCAGCATTGAAGCCAAAATTTTTCTCTGTAACGTTTGGTGCTGGCGGCAGTACACGTGAACTAACGCTTGAAACCGTTGTAGCAACTACCGCGGCAACTGGTGTCGAAACCGCGCCGCATATTTCTTGTATTGGATTCCCGTTAGAGAGGATTCGGGCAGTTTTACGTGACTATCAAGCTAGCGGAATCACACGTGTAGTCGCGTTGCGTGGCGATTTACCATCGGGAACGACAGGCGTTGGCGAGTTGCGCCATGCTAATGAGTTGGTTGAATTTATTCGTAAAGAAACTGGATCTTTGTTTTATATCGAGGTCGCGGCATACCCAGAGTTCCACCCGCAATCCAATACCGCCGCTGACGACTTGCGGAATTTTAAACGTAAAGTCGAAGCGGGTGCTGACAGTGCGATCACGCAATATTTCTACAACCCGGATGCTTATTTTCGGTTTGTAGATAGTGCTTTGAATTCTGGAATCAATATTCCGATCATTCCCGGTATCATGCCAATAATTAACTACACTGAATTGATGCGTTTCTCGGACATGTGCGGCGCGGAGATCCCGCGTTGGATTGTAGGTCGATTGCGTGATTTTGGTGACGATCGTGCCTCAATTAGAGCGTTCGGAATCGACGTCACGACGGAATTGTGCCGGCGGTTGTTGGATCAGGGTGTACCGGGGTTGCACTTTTATACCATGAACCAATACGAAGCTTCCGAGGCGATTTGGCATAACCTTGGAATGGGTGACCGAGAGACTGGAATCGACGGTGGTAATTCTGTAGATGGGTAGTTGCGATGCGTAACACAAAAAAAGCACTGTGGATTGCGTCAACCGAGCAGTTGTGCAATGCCACCTATCTTTACTGACTGCATATTTTAGTGACTAAATATTCTGGTGGTAATCCAAGCAGGATAATCTTTTTTTATACCTACAAGTTGCCTAAGTCTCGACCTCGATGATTTCAAAATCGTGGGTAATATCGGCAGTCTTAGACATCATGATCGACGCCGAGCAGTATTTTTCAGCAGATAGTTCTATCGCGCGCTTCACCAGTTTTAAACTAAGATTATTACCGCTAACAATGAAGTGAACGTGAATTCGGGTAAACACTTGCGGTACCTCGTCGGCACGTTCGGCCTCGAGTTCTGCGTGACAATCTATAATGTTCTGACGTGACTTTCTAAGGATTGTGACCACATCAAAACTTGTACACGCGCCGAGCCCCATCAGCATAAGCTCCATTGGCCGTATCCCGGCATTATTCCCACCGGCCTTTGGCGGGCCATCTATAACGATGCTATGACCGCTGCCGGATTGACCAACGAACATAACGTTATTGGCCCATTTAATCGTTGCACGCATAAGTCACCTCAAAATCAACGGTTAGATTACGTATGGGCGATTTTCTCGATTAAAATAAGTGAACTTGGTAATACAATTCGCGCATTTTCCCTAAAATGCGATCGAGAGAACTATTGGTACCTCAAGTCCTAAACAGGTCCGATCAAACGGTTTTGTATGATAATCGCCTCGCGTAGTCGCAGGACAAGGTTATCATCATTCGACAACTGTATCCGGTGCATGATTTATTCTATATTGCTATGAAGTCGGTCACCGTGACCTCGAGAGACGAGTGCAGCCGGGGACAATCGCTGATCGACGACTAGGCGATTTGCTGAAAGAAATTATTTCTTTTTATGGGCGCATCAATTGTGGCTCGTCGGCTTACCTTTTTTTATCCCGATCCCGCGACCAGCCCAGCTCGGTCGTGGTAGGGCAAGTTGTGCGTTACACATCGCTTCAATATTTCTT
>DPMX01000134.1:3446-6204 GCA_003540955.1 Gammaproteobacteria bacterium | reverse complement strand
CGCCATATAGGTCCGTCCAAGTAGCAACCAGCCTTCGGCGCTGTCGGGATTGTCTTCGAGTCGCCGTTCTAATTGGGTGACCATCGCACTAATTGTTTTGTGGTCAACTCCCGTGCCCATCTTCGCCACTCCAGTCGCGAGTTGCGGCGAACCCAGGCTTAGGTAGGTTGATAATGATATTGTGGGGATTGCGACCAATACAATAATGGTCACTAACCAGCGACCGGCTGGGGCATTTTTAGCGTCGTCCGTATCTGAGTCGGGAACGCTCTCCTCAAGGAGCGCGCGTGCTATTTCGTCTTTGGCTTCCGCAAGCGCGCTTGCGTCCATGCTTTGCTCGTCGACGTCACGATGCAACTCCGCAAGTCGGAGATCGTGCAATGTAAGGTTTGATGTTGTCTGTCGTGAAATCGGCCGAGATCGGAGCAGAACAGGCAACATTGCTACAATGACGCTTGTCAGCAGCGTTCCGACTATCATCCAGAAAACGCTCATGGTTCCTGATCCTGAGTGAGCAGCATTTGTACTTGATTTTGCTCCTCTTTGGACAATGCTCTCGGGCCGCGAGTATGCCTGCGCGCGAAGATCACGACTATCGCGAAAGCGACTACGAGTAAAATTAAGGGGCCAAACCATAAGAACCAAGTCGCCGATTTTACGGGTGGTTTGTACAGAACAAAATCGCCGTAGCGCTCGACCATGAATTGGACGATCTGGACATTATCCTTTCCCTCGACGACCATCGCATAGACTTGGTCACGTAGATCTTGGGCTAAATCTGCATGTGAATCGGACAGAGATTGATTCTGACAGACTAGGCAACGAAGTTCTTCGAGCAGAGCTTCATATCGCTCACGTTCGATAGCGGATGTAAAAGTAACCGGAGTATCTGCTGCGTAGCTAGCGAAGCTAAGTGCCAGGAAAAAGCAAAACGTTTGTAACGCCTTTTTCAATTTTTTCTGCCTAAAATTTCAAGCATTGGCTTGATAACCGATTCCAGTATGTCGGGCGTGATCGGACCAATTTGCTTGTAACGGATTACCCCCTCACTATCGATAAGGAATGTCTCAGGGACACCGTAGACACCGAGATCTAAGCCGAGTTTGCCGGCATGGTCGAAAACAGTTTGCGTATAGGGATCACCATGTCGCCCCAGCCACGCCAGTGCGTCGTCGCGTGTATCTTTGTAGTTGAGGCCCAGAATGGAGGTCTCCCCAGATTGCGCTAACCTCATAAGTAATGGATGTTCCGTCCGGCAGGCGGCACACCACGATGCCCAGACATTCAATAGGTGCGGTTTTCCGCTAATGTCGGAGTTTGTTAAAACCGCTGCTTCATTTGCCAAATCGGGCAGTTCAAACGGAGGCATTGGTTTGTCAATCAGGGGGGAAGGGACATAACGAGGATCTAGGCGAAGTCCTATGGCAAGTAATATGACAAGCACGATAAAAACGCCGAGCGGGATTACGTAACGCATCGAAACTTAGAGATCCACCTTCGATGCCTTAATAATCGCGGTAGTCTGAACGGCCTTCGGGCATCTTAATCTAGTGTCGAACATTGCGATAAAGCCCCCGCAGGCCATCAACAAGGCGCCTAACCAGATCCAACGCACGAATGGTTTGAAGTGCATACGTACACTCCATGCGTTGTCCTCTAATGGTTCACCTAAGGAGACGTATAAGTCACGGGTAAATCCGGGCGCAATTCCGGCTTCGGTCATCGGCATATTGCGCACATGATAGAGCCGTTTTTCTGGTTTGAGCATTGTAATGAATCGACCATCGCGGCGGAGCTCAAAATTGCCCTCGGTGGCTTGGTAGTTTGGACCCGTGTACGTCCGCAGGCCAACAAATAGAAATTCATAACCTCCAATTTCGGCGATGTCGCCGGGAGCGAGCCGCCTGTGTTCGTCGATACTGTAAAAACTCGTTACGACGACGCCGATGATTGTGCACGCGAATCCTATATGTGCTACACATTGACCGACAAAAGCGCGGGGTAAATTGAATATAATAAACCAAGGGTGCCGTCGTCCACGGCAGCGTTCGCGGATGCCGAAAAGTGTCGTCGCGATCACCCAAATTGCGAAGCCTATTCCTACGCTAGCGGCAATCACTTTTTGTCCTCCGAGCATTATCATTATGATGGTCGTTGCCGCTACTGCTGCACTAAATGGGTAGGTAAGGCGCTGCATTAAACGCTGGGGCGAATCGACCTTCCATTGAGAGAATTGACCTACACCAAGAATCGCAATCAGTGGGAGCATTACAGCACTAAAAACGATATTGAAGTAAGGAGGCCCGACAGAGATTTTTCCCAACCCTAGGGCCTCAAGTGCCAAGGGGTAAAGAGTCCCGAGCAGTACGGTAGCGGTAGCGACGGCCAAAAGTGAACTGTTCAGGAGTAGGAAAACTTCTCGCGATATTGGCTCGTAATTCCCACCGGTAAATGTTGAAGGTCCACGCCAAGCGTATAACACCAGTGAACCGCCAATAACTGTGCCAAGTAGCCCGAGTATGAATATACCGCGTCCCGGATCGGTCGCGAATGCGTGTACTGACGTGAGTACACCAGAGCGGACGAGAAATGTACCGAGTAGACTAAGTGCGAAGGTGGCGAGAGCGAGGAGGACGGTCCAGTTTTTAAACGCTCCACGCTTTTCGGTTACCGCGAGCGAGTGGATCAGGGCTGTACCGAGTAGCCAAGGCATAAATGACGCATTTTCAACCGGATCCCAAAACCACCATCCTCCCCA
>DPMX01000134.1:0-3146 GCA_003540955.1 Gammaproteobacteria bacterium | reverse complement strand
AACCACCATCCTCCCCAACCTAGTTCGTAGTAGGCCCACCAACTGCCAAGCGCGATGCCAAGTGTTAGAAAGATCCAAGATGCTACCGCCCACGGGCGAATCCAACGTGCAGCTTGGGCCGTGATGCGTCCTTGTATGAGTGCAGCGATGGCGAAAGCGAAGGCGACCGATGACCCTACATAACCAAGGTATAACATCGGGGGGTGGATAATCAGACCAGGGTCTTGTAGTAGTGGATTTAAATCGCCCCCGTCGGCAACAGCGGGAATAAGACGATCGAAGGGATTTGAGGTGAACAACATAAAAGACAAGAAACCAATCGAGACGGCACCTAGTACGCTAATAACTAGCGCTGAGAAACTGGGTGGCAGGCCTTCGTCGAACATGGTTACGGCGTAAGTCCAACCGGAGAGGATCAATACCCACAGCAATAACGAGCCTTCATGGGCGCCCCATACTGCAGACAAACGGTATGCCAAGGGTAAAGCGGTGTTCGAGTTTTGTGCGACGTATGCGACCGAAAAATCATTAGTGAGAAATGCATGCGTTAAAATAAAGAATGCTGCTAAGAGTAAAAAGAATTGAATCCTCGCGGTGGGCGTCGCAATGGCGGTCCAATTTGAATGACCTCGAATTGCGCCGATCAATGGAACCGCGGTTTGGACGCACGCAACGGATAGCGCCAGCGATAACATGAAATGTCCAAGCTCAGGGATCACTTTGCACTCTCCCGCGGGGTGTTGGATTTTGCCGCCGCAAGCGCGCTGGCTACCTCTGGAGGCATATAGTTTTCGTCGTGTTTAGCTAACACTTCTGATGCTTCGAAGGTACCATCCGGGCGACTTTTCCCGTGAGCAACTATACCCTGACCCTCGCGAAAAAGATCTGGGAGTATCCCTTCGTATTCCACGGTGACCTCGTGGACAGTATCAGAAAGCGTGAACTCTACTGTCAGACTACGGGGAATTCGTTTGACGCTGCCATTTACTACTAGACCGCCTACACGGAATTTTCGCCCTGTAGGCGCTTCGCCGGCAATTACGTCGCTGGGTGAATAAAAGTACATTAGATTTTTTTCAAACGCTGTTAGTATGAGTGCTGCCGCGATAGTGCCGCCTGTAAGTATGAGTGCGGCCGTGACGAGACGTATCTTTCTTTTTGGAGTCATCGGAGGAGAAGCCTAGTCTTCGCTATAACCGCGAGCGATTCTTTTCAGTAAAGATTTTTCACGTATTCTGGGTAACATCGCATTCGCGATTAGGATCACGGCGCTCAAACCGTAGGAGCCCCATACGTAGAAAGCATAACCGTCCATCGCAAAAAATTCAGTTTCCACTATACGGATTCCATTTCCAGTGCACGTTGCTTTACCCACGTCTTGTTGCGCTCAAATTCAAGTATCTCGCAGCGGGTTCTGATAAGTACGATAGTGCAGAAGTAAAAAATGTAGGCGAGACCCATTAGCAAGAGAGGGATCAGCATCGACGTATCGATGGAGGGAGAATCGAACTTCGTTATAGTTGGCCCTTGATGCAAAGTGTTCCACCATTCTACCGAATAGTGAATGATGGGTATATTCACGGTGCCTACCAATGCTAGTATCGCGCCCGCCCGCGCTGCTATCCGACGATCTTCGATCGCCCCCTGCAGCGCGATGTAACCGAGGTATAAAAACAGTAGAATTAATTCCGACGTTAGCCTTGCGTCCCAAACCCAGTAGGTGCCCCACATCGGTTTACCCCAAAGTGATCCTGTCGCGAGCGCTAGAAAAGTGAACCAGGCTCCTAGTGGCGCGCTCGCGCGAGCAATCATATCGCCCAGTTTTACATGCCAGACCAAGCCGAGAGTGCCGGCACTGACCATAACCATGTAGATAAATAGTGACATCCACGCACTTGGAACATGCACATAAATAATGCGGAAGCTCTCACCTTGTTGGTAGTCGGGAGGTGCATAGACGAGACCACCGGTAAGCCCTACAGCAAATAAAATCGCGCTGACTGTCCCTAACCAACGTGTTGCGACCAGGGACCAGGAATAAAAATTCATCGGTGAGGCGTATCTATGTAGCCAATTAAAATTCATTTTTCAGCGCTCGTCTCGCCATGGCACCTTGAAATTTTGACAGGCGCCGCTTTTTTGCGGACTAAAGAATTAGCAGTAGGAAGACAGAGTAACTTCATAATTGCGGCACACTATAACGGTAAATGCATCTGGCGTAGTTAGATTTCAACAGCGATAAATACATGATCTCAAGTTGCGGCAAGACGAATACGTAGGGCTGCTGCCGCACCAAGCGGAGCGAGGGTGGCGGACAAGAATGCGAGACCACCAAGGAAAAACAGTTCAGCCTCAATCGATAACCCAAGTGCCGCGTTTGTAACCGCCGCCATACCAAAAATCAGCGTTGGCATATATAAAGGGAGGATGATTAAACTCAACAATAAAGCACCGCCGCGAAGTCCTACGGTTAGTGCGCTCGCGACGGCACCAACTAGACTCAGGACCGGGGAGCCGAGTAATAAGCTCAAACCTAGCGCGGATAAGACATCGATTTTGAGTCCCAGTATTGCGCCCAGGATCACCGCCATTAAAATCTGAGGGCAAGCATTAGCGAGCCAATGGGCGCTGATTTTGGCTCCAACGAGCGCTGATAGCGGCGTGGGGCTCAGAATCATAAGTTCGATAGTCCCGTCTTGGTAATCGCTTAGGAACATCCGATCGAGGTTGATTGTTGTTGCAAGTAAAATAGCGATCCAAACGCCCGCAGGAGCTATTTCTTGGAATACTTCTTTGTCTGGACCGACCGCTAGCCCAAACAAAGCGATCACGATCACAAAGAAAAGCAGTGGTTGGACGAAATCTTGTGAGCGTCTCACCGAACGTCGCAGGTCACGCATTATAACCGCCGTTAATGCCGTCTTTACCGATGTCAGCATAGGTCTAAATCCACAGTTTTAGTGGGAATTGAGCCTAATGACATCAGTTGATGAGTTGCGATGATGCTTATCCCGCCATTCCCAGAATGTTCACCAATAAGCGCCTCTGCAATGGATCGCCCAGACGGGTCCAACGCATTAAACGGCTCATCCAGTAACCATAACGGTGCGTTACTGACCAGAAGTCGGGCTAGTGCTACCCGTTGA
>DPMX01000015.1:19853-25035 GCA_003540955.1 Gammaproteobacteria bacterium | reverse complement strand
AAGCCTATAAGAAATAGAGGGATTGTTATGGAACCGCCAGTGGCGCTTTGGTTAAAATCCTCGTCTATCAAGCGTTTGAGGAGCGCCGGAAGCATCCATTCCGTCGCTGCCAATGCGAGCATTCCGCCTATGGCTAGGGCAAATATTCGCCAATAAGGTCTAACATGTCCTAATAAACGCGCGTAAATATCTGTACTTCGGAGACTAGATGACATGAGGGTAATATGCTTGCACCTAATAGAATTTGCACCGTCAACCATACCAAGTTCACGACTAGCAAGGAGTTCCGTTTGATTTTTTTTCTAGAATACTCCACTACGTGCGCCGATAGTTAAAGATTCTAAAATTATCTATGTCTATTCTTCATCCCATCGTTGCGGTCACGGGATCTTCTGGAGCAGGAACCTCGAGCGTCAAACTCGCGTTTGAGCGGATTTTTCAAACCGAAGGTATCAAACCCGCCATAATCGAAGGTGATAGCTTTCACCGCTATGACCGGACAGAGATGGAATGGGAGGTTGAAAAGTCATTATTACAAGGCCGAACACTCACACATTTCGGCCCCGAGGGCAATTTGTTAAAAGAGCTGGAAGAACTATTTAGTGAATTCGCCACATATGGCACCGGCAAGCAACGCTCTTATGTGCACACGGAAGAAGAAGCTGAGCGTCACGGAAGTCCTCCAGGCACATTCACTGACTGGCAGCCGCTGATGCCGGAGTGTGATTTACTCTTCTATGAGGGGTTGCATGGGGGTCTGATCACGAAGGACGCCAACATCGCCAAACACGTAGACCTCCTAATCGGTGTGGTACCCATTATCAACCTTGAATGGATGCAGAAAATACATCGCGACCGCTCTGTCCGCGGCTATTCTGCCGACGCAGCCACGGATATGATTTTGCGCCGAATGCCGGACTATGTACACTACATCTGTCCACAATTTTCGCGCACCGACGTTAATTTTCAGCGTGTCCCGACGATAGATACTTCAAACCCGTTTACTGCTACCGAAATCCCAAGCAACGATGAAAGTATGGTTGTCATACATATCGCGAACCAGAGTAAAATTAGGCCCCGCTACCAGCAATTACTCGAGATGTTAAATGGTGCTTTCATGTCACGCCCGGATACCATTGTGGTGCCGGCTGGGAAATATGTTTTCGCTATGGAACTTCTTTTGAGCCCGATAATTGAGGCCTTAATCGAACGGCGCAACCACCCAAGGATAGTGACCTCGAGCTAGCCGGAGATAGCCCGACAGCTGCTTGTAACATTCAGTGAGAAGGCATAAGGTCAATAATCATAGGCCGAGATGAGTTTAAAAAAGTGTCTCGGGTAAGGCTATAATGACATCTGATATCGCACTCTAGGATCATATGTGATGCGTACAATTCTCGTACTAAATGCCAAAGGGGGCAGCGGCAAAACAACCGTAGCAACGAATTTGGCGGGGTATTTCGCCAATGAGGGCGCAAAAGTCGCTCTGGTTGATCTCGATCCCCAGGGAAGTAGTTTGGATTGGTTGAGGGCCCGCGCAGCGGATCGGCCTAAAATCTCGGCAGTAGAGGGCTTTACTAAGGGCATCCGAGTTCCCCGAAACACCGAGGTAGTAATTATGGATGCACCCTCGCGAACACATGACAAGCACCTTTCGGCATTGGTTCGGCGAGCCCAAACTATCGTCTTACCCATCGTTCCATCGCCAATCGACATTCGCGCAGCCCAACGCTTTCTCGGGGAATTACGCGGTTTGAGAAATGTGATAAAAACCGACGTTAAAATGGCGACGGTTGCAAACCGGGTGCGGGAAGGAACCCTAATCGCCAATGAGCTTGAAGATTATCTTTATGAACTGAAGCTGCCGTCAGGCCGAAAATTCCCATTCATGACTGTACTGCGATCGAGCGCGAATTATCTTCGTGCTGCAGAAAGGGGGTTGTCAATATTTGAATTCGCACCGGTTGCTACCGCTGCAGATCGGGAATATTGGAATCCTTTGACGCGTTGGTTAAAAAGCGCGCGAAGCCTTCCTGGCAACTAAACACTAAGCTCCCGTGCCACATCAGCGTCATCGGTCGCTAAACGCAAGCCTTCGCGAAGGCATTGATTAACTGATTCAAGATCATCGCTCTGCCCAAAGACTTCAGCGAGGAGCCAATACGCCGCCGGCGATGGAGCAAGCGCCACCAATCGATCGAGATACCTCTGTGCCTTATCCCATTGTTCGGCTTTGGTGCAAAGCTTAGCTACCGTCAGGAGAAGGTTAGGATCCTTTGTCCTAGTAGCTAACCAAACCTCCGCTCGTTGCATTTGTTGCAAAACCTTTGCTGTCCGAACCTCACCATATTGATAGATCAGCTCCGGATGCCACTCATGCCCAATATGTTTACGTAAAAGTATTTCGGCTTCCTCGTGTTGCCCTAATGCCGCTAATCGGCCTGCATATAGAGCGATACATTTCGCATGCCCACGACACGACTTTGGCAACTGGCGCCAGATTTCATGTATATCGTCGACGTGAAACCGAGGTTTTGACAGCAGCGCAATGGCCGTTTTTAACTCGAGAGAAGCGAGACGCGCTGGAGTAAAATTTGTGTGACGGCGTAGAGCCGGAAGTAGGTCAAGTAATGCCTCAAAGTCTTTTGTTTGAACATAAAGCGACTCTTGTAAAGCTAGTATTTTTTCATTGCAAAAGTGCTGATCAGACAAATAGTCCAAAGTCACGCGCGCTTGCTTATACTGATCGCTCGCAACTTGCATCTCGACCTTTTTGATCCCAACCGCCATTTCAGCAGCCGGAAGGGCGCCCTGCGCCAAGTGCAAATAGTTATCCCGACGTCCAACCGCGTTTTGTGCTTGTGCGGCTTCGGCCGCTCCTAAGTAGCGGACAGCAGTCGCCGTTTCATCGCCGCCACCACGCCGCAGAAGTCGCTCGGCACGCCTAAAATCTCCCCCCGCAAGCGCGAGCAGACCCTCCCCGAGTGCCCGTTGCGCTCGGTTACGGCTATAGTCCCCGCTCCAACCGACCAATCGGGTCCGTAACGTCAAAATTCGATAAAGGAAACATGCACTAAGATACACGGCAATGATCACGGCCGCTAAAAGGAAAACGAAAAATACAAAGCTAGTGCGGAAAACTTTCCCGGCGTAGCCAATCACAACAAACCCTGCGTCATCAGACACGTAGTAACCCAGCACTACTGCGAGGCCTAGGGCGACGATAAGGATGATTAGATATTTCACGGCACCGATGCTTTGGTCGAGACCTGGGCCGCCCGATACTCTCTAATCGCGTCAAGGCTATCGGTAATATTTGGCAGTGCCGGCACCAAATTTAAGTCATGCGCTGCATCGAGGCGCTTAATTATGTTTACAACGGCATCGTGTTCAAGGTCGTAATATGTGTATAAAGAGCTTCTAATCATGCTAATTGAAAATTTTAGGTTAATGCTGTCGCGCCGCAGGATCGCTAATCTTGCAGATGCTAGTTCGAGTTTTAAATTTTGGCGCAGAAAATAGTGCGATTCCGGATCAAACAGAACGCTGTCGGGCAATTCGGCATCCTTAACTTCGACTAAATCAACTAAGTCGGACCAAATTGCGAAGCCCAGGTCACGCCAACCTCCGGTGTCTTTCCCTCCGGATCGGGAAGTTGGGGGAATAGCCACCTCTTCAGCGATCGGTTTGACTGGCAAGGAATCGATCCGATCGATAGTCTCACCTAAATAAATTGCCAAACCCTCAATGTCGGGGACCTTAATCGATTCCAGTGCTGTCAAATCTGAAATTATGTTTTCTCTAATCGGGAACAAAGCCGGATGCTTGGCGGAACGCAGTCGTTGATCCGCCGCTCGCAATGCCGCGATAGCACTACCCACGTCACGTTCGAGCGCTAAACGTTGGACCGCAGCTAATACGAGATATTCGACATCGGCCAAAACCCAATCGATTGAAATCCGATAATCCTTTTCGTAAAGCGCACTTATTGCCGTCACCAAGTCACTCTGTTTCACCGCGTGGCTCTCGATCTGCCCGCGTAGGTCATTAACTCCACTAGCGGCTGACCGTGCAATAGCAGCTGCATCAGACACCGCGCCTTCGATTCCTACACTCACGCTCGCCTGAACGCGAGCGATCGCCGACAATTCCTCCCGCAACAACCCTAACTCATTTTTGTACATATGCAGTTGCCGATAGAAAGCTGCAACACCAAGACCAAAAACCAACAGGAACAGTAGAACCAAACCAAAAAGCCTGAAAATCCCCGATTTTCGCGCCGCTCGCGCGGTTTTTTGATTAGATGCGATGCTGGTCAGGTCCTCATCTCGCTCGAGGCGTGGAGCACCTGATTCGACAACTTGCTTAGGTGCGTCGGATTTATCGTCTTTCATAATTTACCCGTCGCCCATTTGACGAGGACACCAATAACATTTGCGTCATTAGGATTTTCAGCTATGAGCGGCGCTTTGAAAAAGCCGAGCTTGGCTACTTCGTTCGCCATTCGTGCACCTACCACCAAAACGGGCATCTCGAATAACAGGTTGAGTCCTTCCGCCCTGATCTTATTAACAAAATTTGTTGCACCCTCAAGGCTAGTAAATATCCCGATATCAGGGACCGCAACGCCCGCGTTAGACAGGGCGTCGGTAATGCATACATCCGGCATAAAACGTTCGTATATTTCGCAATAATCAACCTCAGCCCCGCGACTGACTAGTGTTTCACCAAGATGCTCACGACCGCCAGCGCCACGAACTATGAGAATCTTAGTGCCGCCCACCGACGTCGCCTGCAATTCGTCAAGCTTTAATAAGCCCTCGGAAGAAAATTCGCTATGCGGCGTCTGCACGTTGGAAAAACCACGTTCTTTGAGTTCTGTTGCACTACCGGATCCAATCGCATAAATCGACAGTTGATCAAGAGCTTGATTTTGTCTCTTAATTTGTTCTACGCCGAACTCCACCGCAGTGCGGCTAATAAAAATGACGCTCGTATAGTCGCTGAGACGGTCGATGAGAACAGAAAACTGCTTTTGATCCCGGGCCCGCTTTGTTCCGATCATCGGCGCGAGAACAACCCGTCCACCTTCATCTTTTATTTTAGCGGTTAAGCTAGCGGCTCGATTACGGGGTCGCGATACTAGAACCACACAACCTTTTAACCGGTTACTCATCGTCGC
>DPMX01000015.1:17542-19555 GCA_003540955.1 Gammaproteobacteria bacterium | reverse complement strand
TTTAACCGGTTACTCATCGTCGCCAGCTAGATATGTAAACACGTCATAACTAGGGACCACTGCGCAGATCGCTCAAGATGGCAGCCGCGCCTGCCGCAAGTAAGTTTTCGCCCAATTGGCGCCCCAGCTCGTTACCATTTTCAGGGGCGCCCGTTATTTCATCCCGCACGACACGCGAACCATCGAGACTGGCTATCATTCCCGTGAGTCGCATTTCACCTGCTTGGGTGACTATCGCATAGCCGGCTACGGGGATGTCACAACCACCCTCTAGGATGGCGCTCATCGCCCGCTCAGCCGCCACACAAAATCCACTTGTACGATCGTGCAAAGGTTGAATCAATGCTTGAGTACGAAAATCGTCTACGCGGCACTCTATTCCGATCGCACCCTGACCGATAGCCGGAATTATTTGCTCAGGATCGAACAGAGTTGATATCAAGTCACTAAACCCAAGTCGTTGTAGGCCCGCAGCAGCCAGAATTATCGCGTCAAATTCACCGTCGCGTAGTTTCCGCAATCTAGTCGTCACATTCCCACGTAAATCACTAATAACTAGATGTTTCTGCATAGCAAGCAGCTGACTCTTACGGCGTAAACTAGAAGTGCCTATGGTCGCGGTCAGGTTTAATTCTGAAAAAGGCACTCCCGTGTTGGTAACGACAGCATCTCTAGGATCCGCGCGTTTAAGAATCGCGCCGATGTTAAAATCCTTTGGGATCTCGACTGGCACATCTTTCATGGAATGCACAGCAAGATCGGCGCGGCCTTCATACAATGCCTGCTCAAGTTCTTTGATAAATAGACCTTTGCCCCCTATAGTTGTTAACGGGCGATCAGAAATTTTGTCTCCACTGGTAGTTATTGGGACCAATTCTAATTTTAAATCTGAGTGGCGCAAACTCAAGCAAGACCGAACATGCTCTGCCTGCCACAAAGCTAAACGACTGCTACGCGTCGCTATACGCAAAACACTATCTGTTGCCACCGAATCTACCCACCTTAACGCCCCCACCGTATGCTAAGGTGTCGTCCGGAATAGGGCAATAAGAGCAGAAAGTAATGACTACCACAGTCGGCGTGGTTATGGACCCCATACACCTAATCACGCCAAAAAAAGATACCACTCTCGCAATGCTGCTCGCAGTGCAACGACGCGACTGGACGATTCGCTATGTCGAACTTAGCGATCTTATTCTTCGTGACGGCGTGCCTTATACCCATTCTCAGGGTCTAGTCGTCCGCGATTCGCTAGACGATTGGTACGATTTTCTGGATGAGAAAAAGCTGCACAAAATGACTGACTTTGACGTTATTTTAATGAGAAAGGATCCCCCCTTCGACACGGAGTATGTGTATTCGACCTATATACTCGAGCAAGCACAGGCACAAGGCTGCCTTGTGGTTAATGATCCGCGATCCTTGCGCGACGCCAACGAAAAACTTTTTACAGCATGGTTTCCTAACATTTGTCCGAGCACCTTGGTGACACGAGAACCTCCCCAGATCAAACGTTTTCTCCGTGAATTTGGCGATATTATCGTAAAGCCACTGAACGGAATGGGTGGAACTTCCATTTTCAGGGTTACTAATAAAGACGTTAATGCCAGCGTAATTTACGAAACACTCACTCACCACGGGACACGTTTTTGCATGGTGCAGCAATACATTCCCGAAGTTACAGAAGGCGACAAACGCATTTTGCTGATCGATGGCGATCCAATACCTTACGCACTTGCCAGGATCCCATCGGCTGGCGAACTACGCGGCAACCTTGCGGCCGGCGGAACGGGACGCGGACAGGTATTGAGCGAACGCGACCTTGAAATCTGTAGGATCGTTGGCCCCGAGCTGAAACGTCGGGGATTAATTTTCGTCGGACTGGACGTAATCGGGGACTACTTGACAGAAATCAATGTCACCAGTCCGACATGCATGCGCGAACTTGAAGCGCAATTTGATATCCAAATTGCGGACCTTCTAATGGAGCGGATTGCGAAATACCTCGCGCGG